>DAOUJB010000032.1:0-2271 GCA_034423155.1 Anaerolineae bacterium
AATACTTGATTTTGCCCACTATCGTGCTGGCAGCTGGTGGCGTCTCGAACATTTCGCGTTTTATGCGGGCGTCCATGCTGGATGTGGTTAGCCAGGATTATATTCGCACGGCGAAAGCCAAAGGCCTGCGCGATCGATCGGTTTGGATGCGGCACGGAATACGCAACGCCTTCATCCCCATCGCAACTTTTCTTGGTCCCTCCATCACATTTCTCTTAACCGGCGCGGCCATCACCGAATCGATTTTCGCTTGGCCCGGCGTGGGCAGACTGCTGGTGCAGGCGCCCGGCCGGCGCGACTATCCCATCGTTATGATCGTTGTCGTTTATGGTGCCCTCGCCAACATCCTGGGCTACCTGCTGTCTGATATTCTCTACGCGCTGCTCGACCCGCGCATTCGTTTCGATTAAGTCCAGAGTAAGCCCGGCATTGGGATTGAGGTTAGCTGCGGCATGTTCCTGAACAAACGCAAAGCAGAGCACAAGAAAAAAACCGGCGACGAGAGTCTGGTCAGCCAGACCCTGACGCAGAAGGCGCTGCGCTCGATCTGGCGCGACAAGCTCACTTTGGTGGCGCTGACCTACCTGGTGATCATAACCATCATCGCCTTGCTGGCACCGATCATCACCGACAGCCTCATGCAAGTCGACCCTAATAAGCCAATAACCGCTAACAAATTCACCCCCCCCCTCACAAATGGATACATCCTGGGCGCAGATGATATTGGACGCGACCAACTGGCGCGCTTGTTGCATGCCGGCGGCGTATCCATGGGCATCGGTTTTTTCGGCGCTCTGTTAGCGCTCTGCATCGGCGTCGTCCTCGGCATGGTCGCAGGATTCCGAGGCGGCATCATCGACGACTTGCTAAACTGGTTCGTGACCACGCTCGACTCCATTCCCTTTCTCTTTACGCTGATTTTCTTCGCTTCCTTCATCTCCTTTAACTCAACTACGCTCATCCTCGTCTTCGGGCTTTTCGGCTGGTTCAGCACCTACCGCCTTATCCGCGGGCAAACCATCTCGCTGCGCCCGCGCGAGTACATCGTCGCCGCAACCGCACTGGGCGCAGGCACCAGGCGCATCATCTTCGCCCACATCCTGCCCAACCTGGTGTCCATCACCGCCATCGTGCTCATGCGCGGCATCGCGGGGCTCATCTTAGTGGAATCGGCGCTTAGCTTCCTCGGCTATGGCGTACAGCCGCCGCAAGCTACCTGGGGCAACATGCTGACCAAATCGCTGCAGTTCCTCCGCCACGGACCGCATCTCATCATCTTCCCAATTCTGATGATCTCGCTGACGGTGTTGTGCTTCTACCTCGTCGGCGATGGCATCCGCGATGCCTTCGACCCCACCCTGCAGCGCTAGCCGACGCCACATACTGAACAGCCACTTCTGCCAGAGCTACTCTACGCATTCGCTCAAGAATTTTCAGAACATATATTCTATTCTTACTCAATATTACGCCAATTATGAATATCTTAACATTTCCCGGATTGCCATCCGAACGCTTGCGAAACACCGTGAAATGCGCTAGAGTTGTCTGTGTATCTATACAGTTCAATCAGGGAGCGCGAAACACATGCCGCAGGATCACCGGCCGCGCACCGAGACCCGACAGATGATGATCGACATCGTAGCGCAAAGCGAGCGCCCGCTGACTCGCACAGAGATCGTGAATCGCCTCAACCGCAAGAAGACCCCGCATCTCATTGACATGATGGACCGCCTGGTTGCCGATGGCATTTTTGCCCGCAGCATCGTCACATTCAATAACGGCGTCACTGGC
This sequence comes from Anaerolineae bacterium, assembly GCA_034423155.1. GTDB lineage: Bacteria > Chloroflexota > Anaerolineae > Aggregatilineales > Phototrophicaceae > UBA6055. The sequence continues at coordinate 1,792 of DAOUJB010000032.1, forward strand.
TATGTGTACAGCGTAGCTCGCGCCCATGCCCTAGAGTAGGTAAACCGACATGAAGATCATCACGCTGCTCAACGAAAAAGGGGGCGTTGGCAAGACGACCCTCGCTACCCATCTCGCTGCCGGTTTGGCTATTCGTGGCAAGCGCGTCATCTTGGTCGATGCCGACCCGCAAGGACACGCCACCATCGCTTTTGGCTTGGCGAAGGAGCCCGGCTTCTATGACCTGATCGTACGCAGCGCGCCTTTCCAACAGGTGCTGCGGCCTGTCCCGCCCGAGCGCTTCAATGTGCCCGACGAAGCGGGCAACACCACCGGGCAGCTGCTGGTCGTGCCTTCCAACATCGAGACGCGCAGCATCGCCGGCAATATCAGCGATGCCTTCACCGTGTTAAAGCGTTTCAACCAGTTGCGCAACGCCATAGATTTCGTTTTTTTTGATACCTCGCCCACGCCATCTCTGCTGCATTCTTCCATTTATAT
>DAOUJB010000033.1:0-4375 GCA_034423155.1 Anaerolineae bacterium
GGCACGACATGGATGCGCGCGCCGGCGTGTTGCAACAGCAGTTGTTTGTCTTCGTCGCTGACCGCCACGACCAGGTCGACCGCTCGGCAAATCTCGCTTTCAAAGCGCAGCAATCGGCGGGCTTGCACACTGGAATATAGCGCGGAAAGCCAGCGCCGTGGCTGCTTTCGGTCGATGAGTGCGATGGCACGCTGCAAATCCGCTTCGGCATTTTGGGCATCGTAGACCAATTTCGCGTCTTTGCCATGCGCCTGTATCAGCGGCAGATAGCGCCCGAACTCAATGCCAAAGAATTGGATCAGGTCGAAGTTTTCCGCGTGCAGCAACGCTTTCAAAGACTGCTCGAATATTGCGCTGGCCAGCCGATGTTGCATATCCGCACCCCCGCTGGTCAGCATCTTCCGCAGGCGTTTGCGGCGGCTGTGCGCCGGCAGCGGCACAACCTGCACAGTCGCGCACAGCTCGTAAAGCGGGTTGTTGTGTGGAGACGGCTCGGCGCTGGCGAAGCTCAAAAGCGCGATCTCGTGCCCGGCCTCGCGCAATCCACGCAGCATGCCAAAGCTGCGCAGCGCAACGCCAGACTCGGGTGGATAGGGCAGGTCGGGCGTCAAGAGCAGAATCTTCATGCGCTGCCTAGTCCAGCAGGGCATCGTAACAATCGAGCACGATGCGCGCCGATTCCCGCCAGCTGAATTGCGCGGCTCGTCCCAGCGCTCGCTTCGATTGCAGCGCCAGCCAGTCGCTATCGGTCAAGGTGCGTTTCATAGCAGTTGCGATCGTGCTGTGATCGTGCGGGTCGACCAGCGCGCCGACATCGCCGACGATTTCCTGCAGGGCACCGACCTGGCTGACGATCGGCACAGCCCCACAAGACATCGCCTCCAGCGCAGTCAAGCCGAAGCCTTCGTGAAAAGACGGCAGGACAACTGCACAGGCGCGATTGTAGACGGCTGGCAGCTGCTGGTCGCTGACGGCGTGGCGCAGCAGAATGTGCTCGTCCATGCCCAGCGCGCCGATATCCGCCAGCACCTGCTCATAATGCCAGCCCAGCCGACCAACCACCACCAGCTTGGGCGCATCGGGCAATGCCAGCTTCAGGTCGCGATAGGCTTTCGCCAGGCTCGCCAGGTTCTTGCGCGGCTCCAGCGTGCCCACAAATAGAAAATAGTCGTCGGGCAGCTCCAGGGCGCGCAGGGCAGCGGCGGTTTCTGCGCTGGACAAAGGACGAAAGCGCTCGTCGGCAGCCAGCAGATGCACGGTGATTTTGTCCGGCGGCACATCCAAAATCGCGACCAGGTCGTCTTTGGTCGTCTGGCTGTTCGCCAGGATATGATCGGCGCGCGCTACCGAAGCCTCGATCTGACCATTGTAATAATGGCGGCTTTCAGCGGTCAGGTATTCGGGGAAATGGATGAAGCTGAGGTCGTGCACAGTGATGATATGCCGCCTGGCGCCACGGCGGGGCGCAATGAAATCTGGGCTGTGCAGCAGGTCGAGACGATGACGCCACAATTCTATGGAAAGCGCGCTGCGTTCCAGCGGATGATGCGGCGGCGTCCACAATTTGGCGCTGGGAAAACGGCTCGATAAGGATTTTCGCGCCTTGCGACTCTGCAAAATTGTCAGTTTGTGCGGCGGGGATTGCGCTTCGCAGGCAGCGAGTAGCGCCGTGATATATCGGCTGATGCCGCCGACGCGATAATGAGTCAGTCGCGCGTCGATTCCGATATGTGCCATAGCCGCATTGTAGCGGTATCATCGGTCTTGCGCTAGCGACAGCTGCAGGGCAGGGAGAGCGAAATGAAGCGTTACGATGTGGTCACCCTGGGCGAATCGATGCTGCGTTTGACGCCGCCCGGCTACCTGCGCATCGAGCAGACGCGCAGCTTTGATATCTGGGTTGGCGGCACAGAGTCCAACACAGCGGTCGGATTGGCGCGGCTGGGCATGGATGTAGCTTGGTTGTCGCGCTTGCCCGCATCGCCACTGGGTCGCTATATCAGCAACCGCATCGCCCAATATGGCGTCGATGTCAGCCAGGTGGTCTGGGCGCAGGATGAGCGTCTGGGCATCTATTTTCACGAAAAAGCGGCAGATCCGCGCGCCAGCGAAATCATTTACGACCGCCGCGACTCGGCCATGAGCCGCATGCAGCCCGGCGACTTGCCAAACGAGCTGTTTCAAACGGGCGCGGCGGACTTGTTGCATGCAACTGGTATCACGTTGGCGATCAGCGATACGGCGCGGGAAACCGTGCACGCGGCGATGCAGCAAGCCCAGGCGGCTCGCTGGCGCATCAGTTTCGATACCAATTATCGCAGCAAATTGTGGAGCGGCGCAGAAGCGGCAAAAGGCTGCCAGCAGGCGATGCAGATGGCGGATGTCATCTTCTGCCCGCTGGATGACTATGGCAATCTGTATGGCGATGCCAGCGCCGATGCCGCGCTTTTGGGGTTGGCTGCGCGCTTCCCGCAGACATTGATCGTGATGACGCTGGGGGTGGACGGGGCAATCGCCCATGCGCCCACAGGCGAAGTCTATCGGCAGTCGGCGATTCTGGCGGGCGAGATCGGGCGGATCGGTGGCGGCGATGCGTTTGCGGCGGGCTTTTTGTTTGCCTGGCTGCGGCACGATGATGTCGCGCTGGCATTGAAATGGGGCGCTGCTATGTCGGCGATGAAGTACACCATTCCCGGCGACCTGCCCCTGGTCGACCGTGAGGCGGTGGCGGCACTGGCAGCTGGCGCGGCCGGTGGCGGTTTGATCCGCTGATGCGCCGCAGAGCTATCGCACTAAAATGGATGCCTGCGCAAGGTACTAGCCATGAAAATGTTACCACCGGGGGCGCGTAGACACAGCCCTTCTACACCGAGGTTCTTTTGAGTACACCGAGAGCTTCGATGTAGTCTTGCTATACATTTTGCAACCTGCCAGCCGAATTGAGGCTAAATCAGATTCTTCATCCTGCGTAATGTCAGTCTTCAATGCCGCAATTGCACAAAGCACAGCCTTTGCTTGTATGGCAGTTATCAATCTCTCGGTGTACTCCTCCCTTGCTCGGTGCTCTCGGCGGTGAAGCATTTGAAGCGATTGAGCTTTGATGCGCCCAGCCGCATCTGGCAAGTCTGCGCCGCCTCGTCTATACTGCGCGACTTATGCGCCCGACTGCCTCCGATCTTATGACCAAAGCTAAAACGGGGAGCGGACACCCTTTCGTCCGCCTGCTGAATTATGCGTCTGCCTACAAACGGCGGGTGGCGCTGGCGACCTTTTATTCTGTCTTGGGCAAGATCTTCGACATCATGCCGCCGGTATTGATTGGCATGGCTGTCGATATCGTGGTGCTGCGAGAAGACTCGCTTTTGGGGAGGCTGGGCGTCAGGGATCTGTCTGTGCAGCTGCTGATATTGGGCGGGCTTACGCTGCTGATCTGGATACTGGAATCGGCATTTGAATACATTCAGCGCGTGTATTGGCGCAACCTGGCGCAATCCATGCAGCACGACCTGCGCGCCGAAGCCTACAATCATGTGCAGCACCTGGAAATGGCTTATTTTGAAGACCAGAGCACGGGCGGACTCATGTCGGTGCTCAACGACGACATCAACCAGCTCGAGCGCTTCTTGGATATCGGCGCGAGCGATGTCGTGCAGATACTGACGACCGTGATCGTCATCGGCGGCATCTTCGTGGTCATCGCCCCCAGCGTGGCTTGGATGGCGGCTGTGCCCGTGCCCATCATCATCTGGGGTTCGCTGCGCTTCCAAAAATTGCTGGCGCCGCTCTACAGCGCGGTTCGCGAGCAAGTCAGTATGATCAATCATCAACTGGCCAACAGCTTGAGCGGCATCGCCACCATCAAAAGCTTCACCGCCGAAGATTACGAAGCCCAGCGCCTGCGCGCCGAAAGCGGCGAGTACCTGGAGCGCAATCGTCGCGCGATCCGTCTCAGTTCGGCATTTACGCCGTTGATCCGCATGGCGATCGTGTTGGGATTCATCGCTATCACAGTGGCGGGCGGGCAACTGACCCTGGACGGCGCCCTGGATATCGGCGCGTACAGCGTGCTGATTTTCATGACGCAGCGCTTGCTCTGGCCTTTGACCAAGCTGGGCGAGACTTTCGACCAATACCAGCGCGCCATGGCTTCGACCATCCGCATTCTCGACCTGCTGAGCATCCAGTCCAGCATTGTCGATGGTCCTTATCGCTTGAAGAAGCGGGATGTGCGCGGACATATGTGGCTGGATGATGTGTCTTTCGCCTATAGCGACGGGCGCGAGGTCATTCGCGGGCTGACCTTTGATGTGCCAGCTGGCGACACGGTGGCTATCGTCGGCGCGACTGGCGCTGGCAAGAGCACGGTCATCAAGCT
>DAOUJB010000034.1:0-11610 GCA_034423155.1 Anaerolineae bacterium
GGCACGACATCGGCGTTGATGCCGCTGTAGGCGCGTATGACCAGCTTGCCGTCGGCGCGGTCGGTCAAGGCGACGATGCCGACTCGTCCGGCCAGCATCGCCAGCGAGGCATGTAAGACGCGCCGCAGGACTTCGCTCTGATCCAGCTGCGCGGTGATGGCCCGCGTAATGCCCAGCAGAAAGTCTCGCTGCTGCGTGCGCAGATCGGGTCGCATTAACATGGCAGGATTGTAGCACGCTCCCCGGCGCAGGCTGCTCTGCGGGTTAGAAGCGCCGGTCCAATTCGCTGATGTCGATATCGCCGCCGCGCGTCGCAGCCAAGGCCGCCGCACCGACCAGCGCCACATCATCGCCCAGCGCCGCTGCTTCGATGCGCAAGCCCGCTGTGAATGCGTCGTCCAGCACATGTTCGCGCACGGTTTGGCGGATGGGTGCCAATAGCAGTTCGCCCGTCTTGCTGACGCCGCCGCCGATCACGATAATCTGCGGGTTGAAGAGGTGCAGCACCGTCACAATGCCCAGCCCGATGATGCGCCCGGCATAAGCCAGCAGGTCAATCGCTAGCGGATCGCCATTGGCAGCTGCTTGGCCGACCACGCGCGCATCCAGCCGCCGCAGATCGCCAGCGACCAATTCGAGCATGCCACTGCTTCCGCCGTCACCGAGCGCTTGCCTGGCGTGGCGTGCGATAGCTGGTCCCGCCGCTTCCAGCTCGATAGACGAAACCCGGCCAGCTTCGACGATGATGGGGATATGCCCTAGCTCGGCCGCCAGACCAGCGTGCCCGGTGACCAGCTTGCCAGCGCAGATGATGCCCGAGCCGATGCCGGTGCTGACGGTGATGTAACAGACATGCCGGCAGCCCTGCGCCGCGCCTTGTGAGGCTTCTGCCAGCGCCGCGACATTGGCGTCGTTGCCGATGTAGACGGGCAGCCCGAACTCCGCCTCGATGATCGCGCCCAGCGGCACATCATGCCAGCCAGGCAAGTTGGGCGGCGAAACGATCACGCCCGTTTTGCTGTTGAGCGGTCCAGGCGCCGAGATGCCGATGCTCTCCACGCGATCGCGCTCGGCGGGCAACACCGAGCTGATAATGGCTTTCATGCGCGCCAAGACCGCCTCCAAGCCATCGTTCGCGCCCGTCAGCGTATGTTCACGCGTTTGCAGAGTAAGCGCCGCATCGTATCGCGCCGCGCGCAACTGCGTCCCGCCTAGGTCAACGGCGATGATCTGCTTGTTCATCGTGTCGCTCGTCCTCTGGATTGCCCAGCCCGCTTGTCTAGCCTCATGCGCGCTGATAAAATAGCACAGATTGTGGTGACGGGTAAGTTCGATGGGTGGCGCGAATCGGGACGCGAATATGGCGCGGCTAACCCCTTTACGGCGGCAATATCTTCAGATCAAGGCGCAATACCCCGATTGCATCTTGATGTTTCGCATGGGCGATTTCTACGAAATGTTCGATGAAGATGCCGAGTTGGCCGCGCGCGAGCTGGATATCACCTTGACTGCCCGCGCGCAGGGCAAGAGCGCCGACAAAGTGCCCATGGCTGGCGTGCCCCATCATGCGGTGGACGGCTACATCGCCAAGCTCATTGAAAAAGGCTACCATGTCGCGGTCTGCGACCAAATCAGCGAACCGACTGGCGGGGGCTTGGTAGAACGCGATGTCACGCGCGTGGTGACGCCGGGCACCGTTGTCGAGCCGGAATTGCTGGATGCGGGCAAGTCCAACTTTCTGATGGGCATTTTGCCGGTGGGCGATGCGCAGGCGGGTCTCTGGAATCGCGCCGGCATCGCCTATGCGGATATATCTACAGGCGAATTCTGCGCGACCGAGTTCGCTGGCGAAGCTGTCGGCATGCGCGTTTTTGAAGAGCTGGCTCGCCTAGAACCCCGCGAGGTCATCATGCCAGAAAGCTGGGTGGCGCGCGGCGTTACCCTGCCCGAAGGCGTTCATCTGACCGCGGTGCAAGACTGGACATTCGACTTTGCTGGCGCGCAGCAGTTGCTCTGCGACCACTTCCGCGTCGGCACACTGGCCGGCTTCGGCTTGAGCGAAAGGAACGGCGCGGTATCGGCGGCCGGCGGCGTCTTGCAATACCTGCGCACGACGCAGAAACAATCGCTCGGGCAGCTGGCCAGCATCCGCGCCTACTCCACCGAAGCATTTATGGTGCTGGATCAATTCACGCGGCGCAACCTGGAATTGGTGGAGACCATCCGCCGCGGCAAGGCGCAAGGTAGTCTGCTGGGCGTGCTCGACCGCACAGTCACCTCCTTGGGCGCGCGCTTGCTGAGGCGCTGGCTAAACGAACCGCTGCTGGATATCACGCGTCTGAATGCGCGTCTGGATGCTGTCGAAACGCTGGTCAATGGCGAAATCCTGCGCGACGAGATTGCCGCAGCGTTGAAGCAAGTTGGCGATATTGAACGCCTGACCAATCGCATCATCATCGGCAAAGCCAATCCGCGCGACCTGGTCGGGCTACGCATGGCCTTGGCGCAGGTGCCGACTCTGAGCGGGCTGATCGCCGGGTTGGGCAGCCTGGCCGCCATTGACGATTGGCTGGACCCCTGCGAGCCTGTCCATGAACTGATATCCCGCGCCATCGTCGATCAGCCCCCCCTGCAAATGAACCGCATCGGCGTCATACGCGCCGGCTATTCGCAAGAACTCGACAGCATCGTGGCTGCCTCGCAAGATGCCCGCGATTGGATCGCCAATCTGGAAGCGCTGGAACGAGAGCGCACCGAGATCCCCAGCCTCAAAGTCAGCTTCAACAAGGTCTTCGGCTATTACATCGAGGTTCGGCACACCCACGCCGACAAAATCCCCGCTGACTATGTGCGCAAGCAGACATTGGTCAATGCCGAGCGCTATATCACGCCCGAGCTGAAGGAATATGAAGCGCGCGTGTTGAATGCCGAAGAAGATATCCTGACGATCGAGCAAGACATCTTCACATCAGTTTGTCGGGATGTCGCGGAACACAAGGGGCGCCTGTTAAAAACGGCGCGCGCCATCGCCCATCTCGATGCTTTCTTGTCGCTGGCGGCGGTGGCGGTGCGCGAAGGCTATTGCCGCCCCAAACTCTGCGAAGACAATATCTTGACAATCGAGGCGGGCCGGCACCCGGTCGTCGAGAAACTGCTGGAAACCAGCACGCGCTATGTGGCTAACGACAGCTGTTTCGACGAGCAATCCCGCGTCCATATCATCACCGGTCCCAACATGTCGGGCAAATCCACCTACATTCGCCAGGTGGCCATCATCACGCTGCTGGCGCAGATCGGCAGCTTCGTGCCAGCCGACTCGGCGACGATCGGCTTGGTCGACCGCATCTTCGCTCGCATCGGCGCGCAAGACGAGATCCATGCCGGGCAAAGCACATTCATGGTGGAAATGGTCGAAACGGCTCGTTTGCTTTCTGGCAGCAGCACTCGCAGCCTGCTCATCCTTGACGAGATTGGTCGCGGCACCTCGACCTATGATGGCGTGGCCATTGCGCGCGCGGTCATCGAATTCATCCACAACAATCCGCGCCTCAACTGTCGGACGCTCTTCGCCACGCATTATCACGAATTGACCGAGCTGCCCAACATCCTGCCACGCACCGCCAACTTCAATGTGGCGGTGGCCGAACAAGGCGAAGACATCGTGTTCTTGCACCGAGTCTTGCCGGGCGGCGCCGACCAAAGCTATGGCGTGCATGTGGCGCGTTTGGCTGGCATGCCGCGGACAGTGGTCGATCGGGCGCGGGAAATCTTGCAGCATCTGGAATCCAGCGGAGGCGATTTTACGCCCCCAAAGACCAGTCCCAGGCAGCCCAGCTTCTTCGAAGCGCCAGAAAGCCCGGCTCTCGCCGAGTTACGCGCTATGGAAGTCGACGGACTCAGCCCGCTGGAGGCGCTGACGAAACTCTACGAGCTGAAGCGATTGGCGACAGAGGCATAAATGTTTGTCTTCGATACGGTCGTTGTGGCGGCGCACCGGCGTTCGGGCATGCGCTGGGCGCTTGATGCCTTGCGTCACAACAGCCCGGATATCTGCGATTCTTTCCTGGCGCTGGAACAAACCGAAGCCAGCCACGATGCCAATATCCCGCTTGGTCGCTTCCGTCGCGAATTGCTGTCGCTGCAAGGGCGCGTGCTGGTCTCGGTGCACGACCTGCCCAGCGCGACCTATTGGCAGGGCTTGGACGAGCGCTTGTTCGCGCGCACCATCTTACGCAATTCACCAGCCATATTCGTTCACCGCGATGGCCGGGATGTGATGGTATCGCTGTATTATTACATGCGCTCAATCAGCGAAACCGTGCGCAACCAGAGCTTTTCGCAGTTTTTGCGCGGCGACCCAGCGCTGCATGGCGAGGATACGGGTCTCAGCCGCCCTGGTTTTTGGGCATACCATGCGCGTGCCTGGCTGGCGCAAGACAAGCTGCTGGTAGTCGCCTATGCCGACCTGGAAACTCGCTACGCTGCGACCGTGCACAAGATGACCGACTTCTTGCAGGTGCGCGCCAATGCCACGCTGCAACCCTTGAGCAAGTTGAACTCGCCCGAGCCAGTCGGCGTGCTGGGCAGGCTGGGCATCCGCAAGCCACAACAGCCTCGCATCGGGCGCAGTGGCGACTGGCGCAGCCACTTCGACAAGCGCGATCTGGCTTTCTTCAGGGGTGAGGCCGGCGATATGCTGCGGCGGCTGGGCTATCGAGATTGAGCTACTTGCCGCCGTACATTGCCGCAGCCCGAAAAACTAGCACCAGATAGATTTCATAAATCAGCAATATGCAAAGGACGCCATAGACGACAGAGATCAAGCGAAACTGCCTAGAAAACAATTGCAGCTTGATCGAACTTACCGCCTGTGAGTGCATCACCAAGCCCAGGGTATAGAAAAAAGGCACAGCCAGTGTCAGCAGAGCGCGCGGTCCTGCAGCGCCAAGCCCGGCATACCAAACTGCGCTGGCAGTGTATAGCAGCAGCAAGCCGACTACAAAGGTTATCAAACCGGCATGCTGCTGCAACTCGCGCCTGGACATGCGCCAAAGGAGGAAAGGCAAGGCGACTGCAAGGCATAATAGACCCAGGGCAAATTGCGAACAAAATCCATATTCGTAGCGGTATCTGGTTTCTGTACAGCTATGATCGATTAGTTTGTTTGCGCCACGAAAAAATCGATCGGCAATCTGTGAGAGAGTGTGTTCTTGCAGATATTTTCGCAAGCTAGGAATTTCTTCAGGAGGCAAGTCAGGCCAACCTTCACGGTCACCGGCGGCTTTCGTTCCAATTTTGGCTTCTCCCCACGATTCATACCACATATAGAAGGTTGTGTTGACATTATAGAAGTGCAAACCGTAGCGTTGATGACTTTCGTTCAGATAGGGCGACAACAAAGCGAGAAAAGCAATCGCGCAAACGGCGGCTGGCACAAGCGTGGAGCGCAGAACCTGCGAAAGCGGTGGGGAGGGTAGTTTCCGAGTAGCGGAATTGATTGCAAATTGTAGGCATTGCACCGCGATATAGAGCAGCAAAAACAGCAATCCCACCGCTTTGGCAAAATGCGCCAGAGCCAATAGGATGCCGACAACCAGACCGCCTTTCCACCCGGATGGTTTCAACAAAGTGTCGATTGCGCAGATAAATGCAGCAGCAAAAAGACCGTACAACAAAATCTCGGCCTGGAAGAAGGGCGATTTTAGTACAAAAACCAAGAAGGCGATGCAAAAGCTGGCGTAAATCGCATAGATCAGCGAAAAACGGCGCACAAACACGGCAGCAAGCAAGCATAGTATCCACCCAGACATGATTGTGTTGAGCACTTTGCCGACTGCAAAGTATGCCTCTTCAGTCAAGCCGGGAGAATAGAAAAGAGCGATAACCCAGGGAAATAACGGCATTCGCGCCCGCCCGCCTGTCTCTTGCCAGCGCGTCTCGTAGGAGCTAACTGCGAACTCGATATATGCGCCCTGGTCGCTTTGATTTAGATCGCTGTTTTTCTCGTTCTGGATGCGCGCAATGTGGAAATACAGCGCAAGCGCAACGATGGCCGCCAGCGCAAAGGACAAAAGAAACAAGTTGTTTTGCGCTCGAATGCGCATGTTAGCTGTCTCCGCCGGGGGTGTGGGCGGCTTCCGGGCGCGGCGGCGGAATGGCGGCTTCTTCGGCGTCGATAATGCCTTCGGAAAGCAACACGCGCTTGAACGATACGATAGCGACCTCGACCATATCCAAGCTGGGCTGGTTGGTGGTCAGGTGCTGCAGCGCCAGGTTGGGCTGGATCATGAGGCGGATCCAGGCTTTGTCCAGGTTCGCTGCCGAGTATTTCAACAATTCATAAGCCACGCCGGCGATGACGGGGATGAAGCACACGCGCGACAGAATCAGCAAGGCGAATGGCGGCCGGCCGATCAATGAAAACAGCAGCACGCTGACGAAAACCACGGTCAGCAGAAAAGCCGTGCCACAGCGCGGATGTTCGATCGGGTAGCGACTGACGATTTCTGGCGCAAGCTCGGCGCCAGCTTCGTAGGCGTTGATCGTTTTGTGCTCCGCGCCGTGATAGGCGAAGATGCGGCAGCCATCAGTCGTCCTGCCTACGAACCAGATATACACCACCAAGATCGACAATTGCACGACGCCTTCGATCAGGTTGATCAAGAAAGCATCCCATCCGATGGGCAGCGCTTCGTAAGCCAGGATGTTGGCTTGTGCGGCGACTTCGACCTCGTTGCCGGCTTCGTCGATGACGATTTCGTGCGCGGCTGTGCTCAAGCCCAGCAGGTTGCCGATGCCCGTGGCGGCCGCGGTGGGCAGCAAGAAAAAGATGCCCACGCCGATCAGCATCGAAACGGCGATGGTCAGCCAGCCAATCGGCCCGTTGAAACTGACATTGTCGTCTTCATCAAGCGCGATATCCGCCGACCACATCAATGCGCGGATGCCTAGCCCCAGCGCATCCCACAAGCCGATCAAACCGCGCAAGAAGGGAGTCCGTGCGATGCGCCCACGATACAAGCGCGCGCTCAAGGGCTGCTCGTGAATGACGATCTGGCCATGCGGGTCGCGCACCGCCACAGCCATCGAATGCGCGCCGCGCATCATCACGCCTTCAATGACGGCTTGCCCGCCATAAGAAAACTTCAACTCGCCGCCCGCTTTTCTCTTTGGCTGCAAAGCTCACTCCCTGCCCGATGTCCGCAGGTCATTATGCGTCTGCGCGCCGACTCGGTCAAGCGGAAATAGCTCGTCAGGCATTTGCGCCGGGCGGATGTCCAGCAAGTGCAGCTGCAAGCTGCGCCGCCCATTGAATTCGTTGCTCTCCAGGTGATAGGCGGCATCGATGTGGCTGGGCATTTTCGCCGCCCACTCGCCCAAGCCAAAACCAATCGCGTCCATGCGCTCGCCGTCTTTTTCCACCCGCAGTTTGAGGTGCTTGTCGTCCCTACCGACGGTGCGATATGTCAGCACCCGCAGCGCGCCGGTCATGAAGGCAGCTGGCGGGAAGGCATTGCCGGTCGGTTCCAGCGCGCCCAGCTCTTGCAAGAAAGCCTCGTTCCAATTCTCTGCTTGCAGCGGCGCATCGATCGGCAGAGCGGGCGTCAGGGCTCTGCCTCGCAACTGCGCGTCTGCCAATTGCTCCAACAACTTGCGCAGGGCGGGCAGATTCTCGTTGCGCACGCTGAAGCCGGCTGCTTGGGCATGTCCGCCGTGACGAATCAGCAGGTGGGCGCAGGCATCCAGCGCGCGCGTGATGTTGAATTCGGGGATGCTGCGGCATGATGCGCGGCTTGTGCATTCGCCCAAAGAAACGATCACAGACGGGCGATAATGCGCCTCGGTCAAGCGCCCCGCCACCAGCCCGGCGATGCCCGCGGGAATCGTATCCTCATTTGCGGCGGCGAAGATCAACATGGGGCCTGCGTCATCGGCTTGACAGCGTCTGATATCGGTCAGGGCGCGCGCTGTGATTCGCTTTCGCGCCACCTCAAGCCTGCGCAGCGATCTTGCCCTGGCGCGGCTGGATGTTCGCTGCGGATGGAGCGCTGCTACGCGCGCAGCCCGTGCGCAGATGGATGCCCGCCAAAGTTCGCTCGTGCGTCGTAGCCGCGAATGTTGTCCTGCGTCTGCCACCTCGGCTATTTCGCGCTGCGCATGAATCGCTAACTGCCGAAAACGCGCTGGGAGATGCGCGGATTTGCGCTGCGAGTTTGCCGCCCGCCGCAGCAAGCCGGCCATTCTCGTGTCAGCGCTACGGATGATCGACTCGGCTACCTGGCAAGCTGCGGATGTCTCTCGCGCCTCTTGCTCGGTTTGCTCATCGACGGCCGCCTGCGCAGCGCTGGTCTGCATTTGTCGGCGCTGATTCAGGTGTTGCAAGCGCTCGGCAGCTTGTCGTGCCAGATGAGGTGCTTCCGCCAGCAGCACATCCAAAGCCGCATCCGCCGAACCCAGCCGTCCCGCCGCATTGATGCGCGGTCCCAGCCGGAAAGCCAGGTCGCTCGCCGTGATCTTGCCCTGCCGCAAGCCAGACACAGCCGCCAGCGCCGCGATGCCCGGCCGCCGCCCCTCGTTGATGACAGCCAGCCCATGCGCGACCAGGCGTCGGTTCAAGCTCACATTCAGCGGCATGACATCTGCGACTGTGCCCAGCGCTACCAGATCCAGCAAGTCAGAAACGCGCATGCCCGGTGGGAAGTTGTCGCGGTCATTTGCCCAGCGGTCTTTTAGCAGCGCCAGTGCCAGCATAAAAGCCACGCCCGAGCCCGACAGCCGCTCTTCGCCCGGACAATCGACTTGGCGCGGATTGATGACCGCCAGCGCCGGCGGCAGGGCAGCGCCAATCGAATGATGATCGCTGATGATGATATCCAGCCCGGCCGCGTTGCCAGCCGCTACCTCCGCCACAGAGCGTATGCCGCAATCGACAGTCACCACCAGTCGCGCGCCAGCATCGGCCAGCTGCAGCAAAGCCGCTTCGCTCAATCCATAGCCATCGTCGCGGTGCGGGATATGCGCTTTCGCATCGCCGCCCAGCTTGCGTAGCGTCGTCAGCAGCAGCGTCGTCGCGCAGACGCCGTCCGCGTCATAATCGCCATACACAGCGACCAACTCGCGATCTCTAATGGCGCGATTGATGCGCTCGACAGCCGGGCGCATGTCTTTCATTGTAAGCGGGTCTTCGTCCAGGTCGCGGCTGTGGATGAACTGCTGCGCCGCCTGCGCGTCGGCAAAGCCACGATTGCTCAGGATTTGCGCCAGCGCCGGGCTGAAGCGCGCGTTCCGCTGCAAGCTGCTATCTGGCGCAGTCGTGGCGAGCACCCAGCGCTTTTGCATCATAGACTGCGTCCACGGCTTGCTCTACAATCAGCCCTTGATCCTACCAGTTCGTCCACAGAGGCGCTATGGCAAGAGTCGTCTTCATGGGCACGCCCGAATTCGCCCTGCCCAGCCTGCAAGCGCTGCTGCTGGCACACGATGTTGTGGCTGTGCTGACTCAGCCCGACCGACCGTCCGGGCGCAACAAACGAATCCGTCAATCGCCTGTGAAGCAAATGGCGCAGGACGCGGGCATCCCTGTCTTGCAGCCCGGGCGATTGCGCGCAGACGAATCGGCTATCTCGGTGCTGGCGGCTTACCGTGCGGATGTCTTCGTGGTGGCGGCATTTGGGCAGATCTTGCCGCAAATAGTGCTGGATCTGCCAGACAAAGGCGTGGTCAATGTGCACGCATCGCTGTTGCCGCGCTGGCGGGGCGCTGCGCCGATTCAAGCTGCCATCCGCGCTGGTGACGAGCAGAGCGGCGCGACCATCATGCTGCTGGATGCCGGGCTGGATACCGGACCGATGCTGGCGAAACGGGCGATTGGGCTGGCAGCCGACGAAACCGGCGGCACATTGCACAACAAACTCGCGGCGCTGGGCGCAGACTTGCTGGCCGATACGCTGCCTGCTTGGCTGGGCGGCGAAATAGAACCGCAAGCGCAAGACGACTCGCTCGCGACTTATGCGCCGCAGATCAAAAAACACGATGGCGAAATCGACTGGTCGCAATCGGCGGACGAAATCGAGCGCATGGCGCGCGCATACCAGCCTTGGCCTCGCGCACATACGCATTGGCAGGGGGCGCGGTTGACGATTGAGGCTGGCATCGTTTCGGATGGACAAGCCCAGCCCGGGCAGGTCGTCCAGCAGGGCGCCAGCATCGCAATTGGCACAGGCGATAGGCTCTTCTGCCCGACCATGCTGCAGTTGCCTGGCAAAAAGCGCTTGCCTGTCGACGACTTCATCAATGGCTATCCCGCCTTTCTCGGCGCGCAGCTCGGCAAGTGAAGACCGCAGCGCATCCCGCCGCGAACCATCCTTATTTGCGGCGTCCCAATCACACCATCTTGACGCTGTCCCTGCCCATATTGGCGTCGCTCATTGCCGAACCAGTGACGGGTTTGGTCGATACCGCTTTTGTCTCGCAATTGGGTTCGCAACCCCTGGCGGCGCTTGGGGTGGGCGCGGGAGCGCTGTCGTCGATCTTGTGGATTTTCAGCTTTCTGGGCATCGCCACCCAGACCGAAGTCGCACAGACCTCCGGGCGGAGCCAACACAGAGAAACCAGCCGAGCGGTCAGTCTGGCGCTGGCGATGGGCGTGTTTGCCAGCATCCTGCTATTGCTTGGCTTGCTGCCGGGCGGCTCATTACTTGCGCAAATGCTGGGCGCGGAAGGCAGTGTGTTGGCTTTGTCCGACGAATACATACAGATGCGTTTGCTGGGCGCGCCGGCTGTGATCATCGTTTTCGTTGGATTTGGCGCGCTGCGCGGCTTGCAAGATATGCGCACGCCGCTGTGGATCGCCCTGGCCATCAACATCGCCAATATCGCGCTGGATTATCTGCTCATATTCGGCTGGGCATTCGTGCCGCCGCTGGGCGTGGCTGGCGCTGGACTGGCCAGCTCGGTTAGTCAATGGCTGGGCGCGCTCTGGCTGCTGCGCGAGCTGCATCGGCGGCTGGGTTTGAGCCGGGATTTCGACCTGCGTTCGGGTCTGCGGTTGCTGCGCGTGGGGCGCGATCTGCTCATACGCTCCGGCGCGTTGACGCTCTTCTTGCTTTTTGCCACGCGCGTCGCCACGCAGATGAGCGCAGAAGCTGGCGCGGCGCACCAGGTCATCCGCCAGGTGTGGTTTTTTGCGGCTTTGATTTCGGAGGCGCTGGCCAGCTCGGCACAGAGCCTGGTCGGCTATTTCTTCGGTTCGGCGCGATTGGCAACCGCTCGCAGCGTTGCATTGTCCTGCACCGGCTGGAGTCTGGCGACTGGCATCGCGTTGATGTTTCTTGCGCTGGTGGCGACTTCGCTGGTTGCGCTTGTCTTCGTGCCGCCCGAAGCGACGGCTGTTTTTCACCTCGCCTGGATCGTCGCCGCGCTTTCACAGCCGCTGAATGCGCTGGCTTTCGTCACCGATGGCATACACTGGGGCACGGGCGATTATCGCTTTCTGCGCAATGTCATGCTGATGGCGACTTTCTGCGCGATGTCGGGTTTGGCGCTGCTGCCCACGCACACGGACGCTGCTTTCGCCGGCGTCTGGCTGGCCATGGTGCTGTGGATGGGCAT
>DAOUJB010000035.1:0-2638 GCA_034423155.1 Anaerolineae bacterium
TGCGGATCCAGCAGGCTGCCCGCCTGGGTGATGACCTCTACGGGCTGGAAGCAGCCATGATTGACCGGGATGTCCTCGTCCGCCAGCAGACGCACGCAATACCAGGTGGCAGAACGCACGATGGCGGGCACGGCGTTGACATTGCCAGGCACTTGCAGCGCACTGCCGCTGAAATCAACGCGCATCGACTCGCCCGCGACCTCTATGCGCACGCGAATCGGAATATCAAACTCCGCCTGCCCATCGCCTTCCATGCCATCTGCATAGCAATAGACGCCATCTGGCAGGCGCGCGATAACTGACCGCATCATGCGCCGCGAATAGTCCAGCAAAGCAGCCGCATGTTCGGCAGCCGCCTCCACGCCTTGCTCGATCATCATGTCGGAAAGCCGGCTTTCACCGACTCGCTGCGAAGCCAACTGCGCTTCAATGTCGCCGATGCGCTCTTCCGGGTTGCGGCTGTTGGCGACCAGCAGCGCCAGCGCGCCTTCGTTCAGCCAACCGCTCAACCGCAGCTTCAATGGCGGGATAATGAGGCCTTCTTGATACAGCTCGGTGCTTTGCGGTGAAGAGCCTGGCGTCATGCCACCGACATCGGCATGGTGCGCGCGGCTGGCGACGAAATAACACAGTTCGCCACCAGCGAACACAGGCGAAATCATGGTGATATCGGGCAGGTGCGTGCCGCCGTGATAGGGGTCGTTGAGCACGACGACATCGCCCGGATAAAATTCGTCAAACTCGGCGACGGCTGCGGCGACCGAGGCCGGCATGCTGCCCAGGTGCACCGGAATATGCGCCGCTTGGGCGATCATGCGCGCCTCGGCGTCAAAGACAGCGCAACTGAAATCGAGGCGCTCGCGAATGTTGGGGCTGAAGCTGGCACGCCGCAAGGTCATCCCCATCTCCTCGGCGACAGCCGCAAAAAGGTTTTTGAACACTTCCAGGCTGATTGCATCGACAGCCATGCGCGCGCCTTTCTGATTTTCAATCTTCAGCATACTAAAGCGATTTTGGCGCGAAGGGCAGGGGCAGCCTGAATCACTAAGTCTGCTTGTATCCAAGTGAAACCAATAAAGTAATGCAACATAATGATGAAACGTCGTAGGGGCGAGGCGCCGACTCGCCCACATGGTCAACGGCGACATTGCGGGCGAGTCGGCGCCTCGCCCCTACAAATTCCGATTTTAATCGGCGTTGCCCGTTTGACGCATGACTTACTTGGTGCTACAGAGGTCTTTGTCACTCGGTGTACTCGGTGGTTCATTATTCGTTCATTACTTTGTTGGTCTTACTTAGATGCCCCTACAGAATTGTGGCATTCCTGTGGACAATGAAAGGGGCGACGCTCCGCATTGCCGCCGCGCGAAAGCCAGAAAGGCGCACCCCCGGCATGGACAAAGGCAAACGCGACTCATCGGTGCTGCTCTTTGCCAATGGCATCTTTACGCCGGGCGAAGCCGTTCGGCGCGTCCTGGCGGCACAACACTCGCCAACAATCGTCTGCGCTGATGGCGGCGCGCTGCATGCCCGCGCTCTTGGCTTGCAGCCACAGACCATCATCGGCGATATGGATTCGTTGAGCCCGGATGATGTCCTTGCATTTGAAGCGGCTGGCGCGCAGATCATCCGGCATCCGCCCGAGAAGGACGAAACCGACCTGGAATTGGCGCTGCACTTCTGCTGCGAGCTGGGCGCGGAGACGGTCACGATTTTGGGTGGCTTGGGTGGTCGCTTCGATCAGACGCTGGCGAATATCCTGCTCTTGACGCTGCCGGCGCTGGCGTCCATGCGCATCGAGCTGGTCGATGGCGCACAGACCATCCGCCTGCTGGGGGCGGGCCTGCATCAAATCATAGGCGCGGCTGGCGATACGGTCTCGCTCATCCCGCTGCAGGGCGCGGCAACCGGCATCACCACGCGCGGACTGCAATATGCGCTGCGGGATGAGACGTTGCCGCTGGGACCGGCGCGCGGCATCAGCAATGTCATGCTCGCAGACGAGGCGGAAGTCGAGCTGGGCGGCGGGCTTCTGCTGCTGGTGCACACGATCGGGCGGGCTTGATGCGCCTCTTCACCATCATCAAACGCGACGCGGCAAGCCAGGAGCAGTTGCGCTACCGCGGAGTGCTCCGCCAGCAGACCGCGGAGTTCGTATGCATCGATGCCATATTTGAATTAGCAGATCGCGATTTGGGCTATATCCAGTTGCGCCGGGGCGACCGCTTCCGCGAGTGGTTTTATTTTGGACGTTGGTACAACATCTTTCGCGTTGAAGACGCGCAGAGCGGCGCGCTGAAAGGCTGGTACTGCAACATCACCCGCCCGTTTGTCCTGGATGGCGAGCAGATCATGGCTGACGACCTTTGCCTCGATGTATTTGTATATCCAGATGGACGCGCGCTGCTGCTGGATGAAGACGAATTCGCGCAGCTTGCCATCGACCCGGACGAGCGAGCGGCGGCCAAGCGGGCGGTGGCGGAATTGCGGCGAATGATCGCCCGGCGCCAACCGCCCTTTGACGACATCGGCGCGACTATTCGAGGTCGGGGCGGATCACCAGCACCGGCACATTGACATCGTGCATGACCTTGTTGGCGACGCTGCCGAAGACCAGCCGCACCAAGCCCGAATGCCC
>DAOUJB010000036.1:0-2316 GCA_034423155.1 Anaerolineae bacterium
CGCATGTAGCCAACCAGGTCGATATCGCCGCGCCCATTGGCTTGTTCGTGCGGCTCGCCAGGACCCTGCTGACGTCCTTTGCAATCGCGGATGTGCACATGCTTGATGCGCGAGACAACCGCTTCGATGGCTTCGACAGGATTTTCGCCAGCGCGGTGGATGTGCGAGGGGTCCATATCCAAGCCAAAGTTGGGCGACTGAATATCTTCCAGCACGCGCAGGCTGGTCGGCGTATTGTAGACATACTGCCCGACATGCGCTTTGGCGCACAAGGTGACTCCATAATGCTCGGCTCTGGCGACCAATGCGCCCAACTCGTCCAGCACCTGCGGATAGGTGGATTCATCGTCGGCAACGCCGCCTGGTCCGCAATTGATGATGGGAATGCCCGTTTCGACCGCCGCCTGGAATGCCAGTTCCATCAAATCGGGATCGCGCGACGACTGCTCCATCGCCAGCAGCTCGAGGTCGTAGGCTTTGGACAGGCGCACAATCTCGGGCGCGCATTCTTGCCAGCGTGACAAGACCAGATGCTGGCTCATGCTGTCGATGGCCGACATTTCGATGCCGTCATAGCCCGCCATCGCCAGGTATTTGAAAGCCGTTTCCATATCCCAGCTGCCGAATAAAAGTGAGTTCGCGCCCAGTTTCATGTTTGATCTCCTCGAATTTTCTTTGCCGAATACGCCGAGTTTGTGATTGTCTGTGAAACCATCCAAGCAATGCAACTTAACGAAGGATGGTCGTAGGGGCGACTCTTGAGTCGCCCACATGGTAGGTGGCGAGATCGTGGACGAGACAAGTCTCGCCCCTACAAATTTCAATTCTGAGTTGCATCGCCCTTTTTCGCCTGGTTTACTTTGTCCTACTCCTGTATTACATCACACATAAACAGCCGACCCCGTCTCCAGCGATTTGATGGCCGCGGCCAGCACCTTTTGCGCCGCCAAGCCTTCCGCCCCGCTGCCGTCGATCTCGTCCGGCGCGACGCCATCCGCCACCTGCCGCAGGAAGCAATGGATGCGCTCGCGGAAGGTATTTTCAAAATTATGAAAGCCGCCAAAGAGCGGATCGGTGTAGACGGTCTTTTGCAAATCGCCAGCCGGGTACAAAGTCAGCTCGCGCCACATGTCGTCCAGCACGAAGCGCCCGCCCGTCCCCGCCACTTCGCAGCGTTCCATGGGATGCCCGCGCTCGATATCATAGCTGCCGGTCAGCGCGCCGACCACGCCATTGCGAAACTTGAAGCTGAACTGCGCGGTCGACCAGATCTGCCTTCCCGGCGCTTTGGTCGCGAAGCAATGCACAGCTTCGACATCGCCGCAGAAATAGCGCATGACATCGACGGTGTGCGGATGCAGCGATTTGATGTGATAAAAAGGCGAGGTCTCGGCGGGATTCATGATCCACATCGCCATATTGATGAAAAGCAGCTGCCCCAGCCGCCCCTCGTCTATCCAGCTTTTCGCCAGACGCGCGGCCGGCGTGAAGCGGTGGTTGAGGTTGATGCCATAGCAGACGCCCATTTCACGCGCCTTCGCCACCATCTCCTCAGCCAGCGGGATCTCGTTGGAGATGGGTTTTTCGCCCAGCACATGACAGCCAGCTGCCAGCGCCTGCATGGTCGGTTCATAGTGGTCGCTGCTGTTTTCAAAGCCGCCGGTGGTCACGCTGACGACATCGGGCGCGAGCTCGCGTAGCATGTTCTCGGCATCGGTGAATGCGGGCGCGCCATGTGCCGCCGCCGCGCGCGCCGCCAATTCTGGCACGATATCGCAGACGCCGACCAACTCGGCCAGTTCATCCTCGACATACAGCTTGGCGTGGCGATTGCCGATGGGTCCCATGCCGATGACGGCTGTGCGTAAGGTCATAATCCCTCTCTGCTCTCCCTATCAACCCTTTGCGGAATCTCATAGCCATAAGCCCGCATGGCCGGCTCGAGGAAGTCAAAATAGTTGACGCCGTTATCATTTTTCCAGCGTTCTATCGTATCCTGGCGCATGACAATGCGCGCCAGCGGCATGCCCAGGAAGGCTTCCAGCCGCTGCAATTCGACTTCTTGGCGCGCGACGAAATCTTCAAAGCGCACTTCGATCCAGCGCTG
Source organism: Anaerolineae bacterium (assembly GCA_034423155.1). GTDB lineage: Bacteria > Chloroflexota > Anaerolineae > Aggregatilineales > Phototrophicaceae > UBA6055. The sequence continues at coordinate 2,108 of DAOUJB010000036.1, forward strand.
CGGCTTGGGCATGGACATGACCAGGTCGTACTGATATTTCCACGAGATGGCGCGGCGCAGTCTTTCGTTCGTCTGCGCCTGTTGTGGATCGGCTTCATTTTCGGGTGGCACGGGATATTGAATGCCAAAGTCGCGCAGGTCGTCGGTTTTGTGCGAGCCGATGATGCAGTCGCGCGGGTTGCGAATCCAGAAGATGTAGTGCATATCGG
>DAOUJB010000037.1:0-13309 GCA_034423155.1 Anaerolineae bacterium
AGCAGATGCGGTTCGGCTTCGATCTGGTTGATGGCGGCGGCATACACCTGATTGGACAAGAATCTTCGGCGGGCGTTGGCGTCTTCCAGGCTGCCGGCCAGGCTCATGGCGCGGCTGATGTCGTCGCTGGTCAACAGCTCGATAGCCGGGTTGGCGTCTTCGACTCGGCCCAGGGCGTTCAAGCGTGGCGCGATGGCAAAACCGATGTGCCCTTCGTTGAGCGCGGCGGCGTCAATTTGAGCGCGCTGCAGGATAGCGCGAATGCCCGGACGCGGATCAGACCGCAGTTGTGTCAGCCCGAGTTGCAGCAGATAGCGGTTTTCGCCCAGCAGCGGCATGACATCGGCGACTATGCCCAACGCAACCAGATCGACATGCGCAGCGGCGACTTCCGGTTCCAGCGCCTGGATGAGCTTGTAGGCGACGCCGACGCCGGGCAAATCGCGCAGGGGGTGTGCTTCTGGCAGGCGGCGCGGATTGACGACAGCCAGCGCAGCGGGCAGCCGCTCTGGCAAAGCATGATGGTCGGTGATGATGGCATCGACGCCCTGTTGCGCAGCCAGCTCGACCGCAGCGTGCGAGTCAACGCCCGTATCGCAGGTCAGCAGCAGGTCAAAGCCGTTTTTCAGGTGGCGTTCCAGGGTCGGTAGATGAATGCCATGCCCTTCGCGGAATCGATTGGGCAGGTGCACCGTGACGCGCGCGCCCAGCTGGCTGAGAGAAGCATAGAGCAAGGCTGCGGCTGTCTGTCCATCGACATCGAAGTCGCCCCAGACCAGGATGCGCTGTCGCTGGCGGATGGCTTTTCGCAGGCGCGCCACAGCCGGCTCGATATCGGGCAGGTCGCTGGAAGGCGTTGGACTGTAGTGCGCGGGATCCAGGAATTGTCGGGCGGCGGCCGGATCGCTGATGCCCATGCGCGCCAGTCGCCCGGACACGATCGGGTGCTCGCCAATGGTCGCAGCGAGCGCGGGGGGCGGCTCGATTTGCGGAGGGAGTTGCCAGGCGCGGGGCAAAGCTGTCACCGCCTAGCCAGCCAGCACGCTTTCTGCCAGCACATCCAGCCCATCCGCCATATCCATGCTGAGCCCGGGCGCGCTCGGCAGGTGAATATGTCCATCGACAGGCACGAGCTTGTGCTTGTAAAAGACATTGTCGGGCCGGCCCGCCAGGAAGAGCCATTCTTGCATGGGGCAGGTGTTGATGGCTTGCGAGGCGATCAAATGCGTGGATGCCCAGCCGCCATGATGCGGGATGACGGGAATGGCATAAGCCGATGCCAGCGCGCAGATCTTGGTCATTTCGCTGAGTCCGCCCGCCCAGGTCACATCTGGCTGCAAGATATGCACGGCTTGCGCATCCAGCAGCGCCTTGATGCCCCAGCGCGTATATTCGTGCTCGCCGCCGCTGATGAAGACGCCCCGCGCCCCGCGCCGCAGCTCGGCATATTGAGGGATGAGGTCGGCCAGCACCGGCTCTTCGAACCAGGTCGGGCGATAGGGGGCGGACAGCTCGATCATGCGCTGGGTGAAAGGCACATTCCAACTGCTCCAGGCATCAAACATGAGGTCGGCGTCGGGTCCCGCAGCTTCGCGGGCGGCGCGGATGATAGCCAGGTTGCGGCGAATGCCCGCTTCGCCATCATGCGGTACGCCCGGCAAGAACCACTTGAAAGCGGTGAAGCCTTGCGCGGCGAAATGTCGGGTGCGCTCGATGACCTTGTTCGGCTCGACCGAATAACCCAGCATGGACGCGTATGCCTTGATTTTGCTGCGCGTCGGTCCGCCCAGCAGTTGATAGACCGGCGCGCCCAGCAGCTTGCCTTTGAGATCCCACAAAGCCAGATCGACCTTGCTAAGCGCCAGCATGGCAGCGCCTTTGCGGCCGTGGATGGCATGGCGATACATCTTGTCCCAGATGCGTTCGATTGCATGCGGGTTTTCACCGATCAGCAGGTCGGCGAATGTGCGTTTGATGATGGCGCAGTCTTCGTCGCCGAGCGCGCCACAGATGCCCGTTATGCCCTGGTCGGTATCGATGAGCAGAAAGTGCCTGTCGATTTCGTAGGGCGGTCCACCAGCGGGATCGACGGGCCAGTTGACCACACCCGCCAGTTCGGGATAAATGGCGGCTGGCCTGGCGAGGTGGGCTTCGGCGACAGGCTCGTGATAATCCCACTGCGCGCGGACATGGATGCTGCGAACGCGATCGATTCTCATGTGGCGGATCCTGTGCTAGCTGTCGTCTGCATTTGACCACAAAGCGCCTGCCTGCGCAAAAGACAGCATGCCAATAGCACAGAAGCAAGTCCAACAATGTAATGCGACAACAGGCAGAAACTGTCGTAGGGGCGACTCTTGAGTCGCTCAAACACACCATTGCGATGTTGTGGGCGAGACAAGTCTCGCTCCTACGGCGTTGTTTCCGTTCGTTGCATACCGTTATGGGAGAACCTTCTGTCGCTCGGCAATGCCCATTGCGTTACAATTAGCTTGCAGCATACGAGATGAGGACGAAGCCCCATGGCTGTTTTGACGCAACCCGTCACCGCCGACAACTTTCTGGAAGTCGCCAATTTGCCCGAATACGCCGACTGCGCCGTTGAGCTTGTCGAAGGAGAGATCGTTACGATGCCACTGACAAACCCACTACACGGCGAGATATTGCTTGCGCTTGGCGGTCCCTTGCGCAGTTTCGTTATGGCACATCATTTGGGTCATGTGACTGGCGGCGATGTCGGTTTCGTTCTGGAGCGAAATCCCTATGGCAGAGATACCATTCGCGGCATCGACATCGCATTTATCAGCAGCGAAAGAGCGCAGGGACCCTTGCCGACAGTTTTTATGGATGGCGCGCCCGACCTGGCTATCGAGATCATGTCGCCCAGCAACACGATGGGCGATATCCGGCGCAAGATCAATCAACTGCTGGAGGCCGGCAGCCGGCAAATCTGGATTGTGCATCCCGACCTGCGCGAGGTGGATGTGCACACCAGCGAAGGCGCAAAAGTCCACCGCGAGGGCGACAAGCTGACCGCTGGCGATATCCTGCCCGGCTTCGAGATCGCTGTCGCGGACATTTTCCCCAAGTAGACGCCCCCGGCCTCAAAACGCGTACTCGCCGATTTGCTCGAAGTCCAATTCGGCAGCGTTTGCTTCGTCCATGTCATCAAAGTCGACCTGGTTCAGGCTGCCCGCCTCGCCACGCTCGCAGTGGACGCGGAAGGCGCAGAAGCGGCAATGGTGGTCGTCGGGCGTCAAGGGAAAGTCGCTGGCGGAGCGAATCTCGTCCATCTGCCCCTGCAATAGAGCCGCATCGTCTTGCATTTGCCGCTGCGAATAAGCGAAGCTGACCCGTTGCCCGCCCCGCGCCAAGTACACATAATCCAGGCGGACGCGCTCGGCTGGCAGTGGCGCGCCCACCAGGTGTGGTCCCGCCGCAGCAGCCACATACAAATAAACGATAGTCTGCCAGCGCTGCCGCAGCGACTCGCGGTCGGGCACATAGTCGCCGGTTTTCCAGTCGACGATGACCAATTCGCCGCCGGGATCAAACGCCAGCAGATCGACCTGCGCCATCAGCCGCTGTCCGTTCAGGCTGGTCTGCAGGCGCTTTTCGGGCAGGCGCGTGCCGGGCAGGTCGTCCAAACCGCTGGACAGCATCTCGCCGAACCAGAGAGCGACATTCTCGTCCTGTATGGCTGCTTTCAACAGATCGGGCGGGATGCCCTGTTGCGAAAGTTTGGCGAGTTCATGCAGCCTTGCGCCTTGCCGCAGTCGCTTTTCATAGGCGAGTTCGTCTTTCGTTTCGGTCGCTGTCATGGTGGGTGGACGCCAGCGTTCGACATAGCGCAGTTGGAAGCGGCGCGGACAATCGGCGTAGCTCTGCAGGCTCTTGGCGCTGAAGGTGAAGGGGTCGGGGAGTGGCATGCGGGAGTCCTTGAGAATAGTGAATCGTGGTTCAGGCTTTTCTCAGCGTGCGCTTCTGCAACTCCGCGTCCCAGAATGCACGCAGCGCAGTCAGTGGCGTGGCTTCGGTCGCGCTGTTGCGACGCCCGGTGTTCCAGCTGATGCACAGCGATTTGCGCGCGCGGGTGATGCCCACATAGAGCAGGCGCAATCGCTCGGCGGCATAGTCGATGCGCGCGTCCAACGATGCGAAGCCCTCGCGATAAGGCGTGTCGCGGCAAAGGCTCTCCAGTTGCGCCAGGGCTTCTTCAGGCAAGTTCAGCTCGTCGCGGATGAACCACTTTTCGCCGATATAGCTGTCGCGCGGCTCGGCGGACGGGAAGTCGTAATTGTTGACGGACACGATGGCGACATGATCCCATTCCAAGCCTTTGGCTTTGTGCAGCGTGGTGACAGTCACCTTGCCCCGGTGCGCATCGGGGTCGAAGCGGGCTTCTTCATCGCCCCAGGCGCGAAATTTGCGTTTGTTGCGGGCGATCTCATAGAGTTCTTCGGCGAAATCGGGCAGGCGCATGTGTGGCTGCTGCTCTTGCAACTGCGCCAGGTGCAAGGCGATCATGTGGGCGGCGGCGATGTCGTTGGCATCGCGGAAGATGTCGCCAGCCAGGCTGAGCACCAACTGGTCGATTGGCATATCGGCAGCGCGCATCCAACTGGCGATTTGCTCGCGAAAGCTGGTCAGCCGGTCGCGTGCGCTTTGCTGTTTTTCGTCCTGCAGGTTGTCGTCCAGCCAGTCGTGCAGGCGGGGCGCGACCAGGTCTTCCACCTGTTTGATGCGCCGCAATTCTTTGACCAGCGCGTCGATCGCGGCGGCGGCAGCGGCATCATCACGGTCATCCCGACGCCAGACGCGGTAGACATCGCCCAGCCGCTGGGAATTTTTGGGGTCGGACAAGTAGCGCAGCAGATAAGCCAGCGAACCGACCACCGCGCGCGTGGACGAAGCGCTGTTGAGATTCTCGACATAAGGGGTGCCCAGCGCCCGCAGCACCTTGACGATCTCTGCGCCGCGGGTATTGCGCGCCACCAGGATGGCCGCCGTGCCAGTCGGGTTGTCTTCCAGCCAGCGCGCGCAATTTTCCGCCACAAACCAGGCTTCGCGTTCGGCGCTCATGGCATCGGCGCAAAGCAGTATGGCGGCGGGATTATCGGGCGGGTTGGGCTGGGGGTCGCCCGCGGGGGTGGGGGTGATGTGCGGAAGGCTCAATGGCTGGCGATCGCGGATGCGGCTGTGCGGATGCTCCAGCGACCAGTCGATCATGTGATTGGCCAGCTGCTGGATGCTGATGGTGCTGCGCCCGGAATTGGGCAGTTCGCGCCGAATTACGCCGGGCGCCTGGATGAAGTCGCGCAGGAATTTGGGATCAGCGGTGGTGAAAGTCTCATAGATGGCTTGGTTGGGATCGCCCATGCGCACCCAGTTGCCGCCCGGCCCCGCCAGCAGACGCAGAATCGCTTCTTGCGAGCGAGAGCTGTCCTGGGCTTCGTCTTCCAGGATGTAGGGATATTTGTACTGCAGCGCCGCCAGGTAGTCGGGATTGTCGCGCAGTGCCCTCAGCGCCAGGCGAATGAGGTCTTCAAAATCCAGCGCGCCTCGATAAGCCAGCGCGCGTTCGTAATCGTCGTAGATTTCAATGCACATTTGCGCCAGCGGCAGCTCTTGTCGGCTGCGAGCCAATTGCTCATCCAGCTGCTCCGGGGTGCGCAGTTCGTCTTTGGCGCGTTTGATGAAATTGCGCGCCGATTCAATGACGATGCTGCGCCAGTGGTTGCTGCGGTAATGCGGTTTTTCCAGGAAGTCGCGGCCCAGCCAGGCATCGGCAGCATCGGGAAAGCGGCGCATCCAGCTATCGACAGCGCTGGCCAAGATGGCGCTGCTTTCGCGCTCGTCGACGATGTTGACATCGTCATCAACGCGGGCGGCGGTGGCGCGGCTGCGCACGATCTCGTTGGCCAGGCTGTGCAGGGTGCGCACTCGGTAGCCCCAGCCGGGCAAGAAACCTTCGCGTTTGACGAAGTCGTTCACCTGGCGCGCAAAGTTGGCTACGGCCGAGTTGACCAGCGTAACGATGAGGATCTCTTGCCCGTCTTGCAAGGGCGCGTTGTTCAACAACTGCCCGGCCAGCGCGGACAGGGTGGCTGTTTTGCCGCTGCCGGGCACGGCCGCGACTCCCATATAACCGCCGCGATATTGCAGGACTTGCGCTTGCCTGGGGCGTGGCTGGAACATGGGTTGTTTTTACCACATGGGCGTCTGTTTATGGAATTGTTGCGCCGAAAATACCCCCCTCAATCCCCCCGACAGGTCAGGGGGAGGCAAATCACGCGTGGATTCTTTCGAAGTGTCAGGAGACAGCTCCCGAAACTCCCCTCTCCGACTCGTCGGGCCGGGGGTGGGGTTTAGCGACTTCGGCAGCCTCAGCATTGACGCGCCGCAGCGCCGTATGTAGTGTTTCGAGCAGCAAGCCACGCGCCTCATAACCGCTTTCGCCCAGCTCGCTGTAACCCAGATAGACAGCCTGACGACAGCGCCGCGTCAATGCCAGCGCCAGCCGCCGCAGGGTTTGACGTTCCAGCGCTTGTTCGTCGGCTTCGCTCCAGACCGCCCCAGTCTGCCAACCCCGGCTGAGCACATGCGGATGCGTCAGCGGCTGAAACAAGCGGCTCGACCAGCCCTCGCTGCTGATATTCAGCCAGAATTGCACATCGACGGCGCGATTGCCGAGCAGGAAAGTATAGGCAGGCGCGACATAGACGCTGTCTTCGGCTTCGGTTATCCAGTCGCGCAGATAAAAGTTGGCGATGAGACCACGCTCGACCATCTGCACATAATCGCGGGCCAGGTCGATGTCATCGTCATAGCGCCGCAGAAAGTCCAGCGACCAGCGAAAACCCCGCGCCGAATCGACCAGATTGCGGCTGATATTGCTGGCGTTGATATCGGCATGAAAGCCAAATCCGCGCCGCGCCAAGACCTCGCTGTACAACCGGCGAAAGAAAATATCCAGCGCCGCGATCGGTTCGCCTTCGCTATAGGTCGCAATCCAGTCGCGCAATTGGTCATAGCGCTCGCCGATGTCAAAAGTGATGCGGTCTTGCATGCTAGTGTTGGTGATGCCGCTGAATGGATGCAGGCCGCCATCGCGATACAGCACATCGCACAGCAACTTGGCGCGCACCAGATCGAGCCCGGCGATTGTCTGGGTCAAAGCGAAAGCCAGGTCGAACTGGAGCGGCGGCGCGCCCCAGCCCGGATGCGCCAGTCGCGCCAGGGTCAGCAGCGTACGCGCGGCCGGTTCATCGCGCAGCGCCCGCGAGGGACGGTGCGACCGCGCCGAAAGTCCACGCTTGCGCAAGCTCTCAAAGAGTGAAAAGCGCAGCGAGTCGGACATGAATGGCGCCAGCACAGCGATCTCCTGCGGCTTGATGCCTTGTTCAAACACCAGCTTGGCGATTTCGTCCGCAACCCATTCGATCATCTGCGGGTGATAGCGGTGGGCTTCGGTGATCAGCGCCGGGCGGAAATCTGTCTCCGTGGCGGCTTCTTCGCCAGCCAGCGGCGCAGACAGATGCTCGCCCAAAGCGGCGATTGCGTCGCTCATCACAAAAGAGTCTGCCAGCGCGACTTGGCTGTCGCAAGCTTGGCGCAGGCGGGCAGCGCTTGCGGGGTCCGCGCCGAGGAAACGTCTGAAGCCGGCATCTTGGTCGCAGATTACAAGCGCCGACTGGCAACCCGGCAGCAGGCTCATCAAGAAGCGATGGGCGGCCGGGTTATCTTCTTCGACATTGTCGGCGATCAAATGCTGGAAGCGTCCGCGCAGGTTGTCGCGAGCCACGGGCAGCGTCAGCACATGCTGGCTGAACAACTCAATAGTTAAAGAAAAGTCGAGCAGGTTGCGCCCCAGGCAGTATTCGCGAAAAGCCATGGCGCAGGCTTGGGCATCGGCATAGATATGCGCTTGCTCGACGCCGCCGCCCAAAGCTGTTTGCAAGCGCGTGCCGATCTCGCTGATGGGAAAGCCGACCAAGGCCGCTTTATTCATATTGTCGACGATCTGGCTATAGAGGCGAGCGCGGTCGATGCGCAGGCTTTTGAAATAATCGCGCTGCGCCACCAGCGTTTCAATAGCGCGAGTCATGAAATACTGCACCAGCTCCAGGCTGAGGAAGTTGGGCAGGTCTTGCGGGTGAGCGAAGCCAGCGCGCTCGGCGATGAGAAACCAGAATGTCTCGACCATATCTTTCGAGAGGCTGCCGATCGTATGTACAGCCAGCTGTCCACCGCTGGTTGCGCTGTGTTCGCGGATGGCATCGCGGTAGGGACCGCTCAGGGAGCGCTGCGGCACGAATAACAAGATGGTCTCGGCGGGTACGCCCTGCTCCAACAAGTGCAACAGGCGCGCGATGCCGCTGCTGGTTTTGCCGCTGCCAGCGATGCCTTCCAGCCAGATTTTGCGTTCCAGCGGCGCATTGACGATTGCGCGTTGCTTCGCTGTGAAATTGGGAAGTGCGGTTGTCATGAAGCGTATTATAGGGGATGCGGAGGTTTCGCGAATTGCAGCAGCCTACAGCACCAACGGTGTCATGCGTGGGCTTTGCAGTCCATTCTTTGGCTGTCTACTTGGGGAAGATGTCGCTGATGGCGATTTCGAAGCCGGGCAAGATATCCGGGCAGGCAAGCGTATCGCCTTCACGGTAGACACGGATGCCTTTCTCGCTGTGCGCATCGACGCGGCGCAAGTCGGGATCGACAATCCAGACCTCCGGGCAGCCAGCACGCAGCAGTTGGTCGATTTTCAAGTTGGTGTCGCTGACCGTGTTGGACGGCGACATGACTTCAATAGCCAGGTCGGGCGCGAACTCGAGCAGGCCGTGGGGAAAGACACCAGGAATCTTCTCGCCATGTATGAAGGCGATATCCAGCCCGCGCACGGTGTCTCTGCCGCCGGGATTGCGCTCCAGCACGAAGCCAGCGTCTCCAGCAGCCACATACCCAAGACCATGCGCCTCCACAAAGAATAACAAGCTTGCGGCAAGTCTGGCAAGAACTACGCCGTGAAGCGTTTGCGGTGGGGGCATAGCGACGATTTCTCCTTCTACAAGTTCGACGCGGCAATCGGCATATTCTGGCGAGTTGGCGATTTGCATGAATTCTTCGACGCTGATGCGCATGTCTGCTGGAGCGGGTCTGGTCAATAGAGCCATGACGATTCATCCTCTGCTGCGTGTGGAAATTGTAACATACCCTGCGCGGGGCAGACCGCAGGCTGCGGCTAGCCGGGGAAGATGTCGCTGATGGCGATTTCAAAGCCGGGCAAGATATCGGGGCAGGCAAGCGTGTCACCTTCACGGTAGACGCGGATGCCTTTCTCGCTGTGCACATCGACGCGGCGCAGGTCGGGATCGACAATCCAGACCTCCGGGCAGCCAGCACGCAGCAGTTGGTCGATTTTCAAGTTGGTGTCGCTGACCGTGTTGGACGGCGACATGACTTCGATAGCCAGGTTGGGCGCGACTTCCAAGAAACTGCTTTGTGGCAGCGTGGGCGCTTTTGCATAGCTGATGAAAACAATATCGATTCCCCGTATGGTGTCCCTGCCCTGCTCGCCCCGCTCGAGCACTACGCCAGCGTCGCCCACATGAACGCGACCCAGTTTATGCTGCCGGACAAACAACCACAGAAGGCCGAATATGTTGCCAACTATGAGTGAGTGTTGCGGGTTGGTCGTGGGCATCGGGACGATATCTCCTTCGACGAGCTCGACATGTTGATGGGCGTATTCTGACGAGTTGACCATCTCGAAAAACTCGTCGGCGCTGATACTCGCGGGGGTTCGGGTCAAGAGAGCCATGACGATTCATCCTCTGCTGCGTGTGGAAATTGTAACATAGGCGGGGCGGGGCGCGGGCTGCGGCTAGCTGGGGAAGATGTCGCTGACGGCGATTTCGAAGCCGGGCAAGATATCGGGGCAGGCAAGCGTATCGCCTTCACGGTAGACACGGATGCCTTTCTCGCTGTGCGCATCGACTTCGCGCAGGTTGGGATAGACGACCCACACTTGCGCGCAGCCAGCCCGTAGCAACTGGCGCACTTTTAGACGGGTGTCATCGGCTGTGTTGCTGGGCGAGATCACTTCAATAACCAGGTCAGGCGCGACCTCCAACCAGGCGTTTGGCAGTGGATCGGGCGCTTTTTCTCGGCTGATGAAAGCGATATCCAGCCCGCGCACGGTGTCTCTCCCTTCGGGATTGCGCTCCAGCACGAAATCTGCGTCAGCGCCCGTAACCAGCCCGAGCTTGTTCTCTGCAACAAATAGACTCAATCTGCCACCCAAGTAAATGACAATCCACCCGTGCAAGCTATTGTTAAAGGGCATGGTGACGATTTTTCCTTCGACCAATTCAACACGGCAATCGGCATATTCGGGCAAATTGGCGACTTCCAGGAAGTCTTCGGCGCTGGTGCGCGCGGGGGTTCTAGTCAAGAGAGCCATAGCAGCATCATCCCTTTCTCGAATTGCCACAACCAGATTATAGCGCAAACGCCCTGCTGAATGGCTTTGGTCTCGCCAAAACCAATCAGCGCGCCAACATAAAAAACCTGTTAGAATGAAAACTACGGCAAGCGAACCTGTCTGTCCAGGCAACTGAGAAGGAGATTTGCACGATGAGACGCACCAGACGCTTTATATTGATATGCCCGCTGCTGACATTTGCCCTGCTTCTTCTTGCTGTGCCGGCATTGGCGCAAGATATGGGCAGTGGCGGCGCGATTATCGAGCCCAACTTCGGCGATGATCCCACCACATTCAACCCCGTTATTTCCAACGATGGCACCTCCAACACTGTCATCGCCCGCATGTATCCCGACTTCGTTGGCGTCGACTCGGCGACTGTGCAATATGCTCCGGGCGTCAAAGGCGCGCTGGTGTCGGCCTGGGATATCAGCGAAGATGGCATGACCTACACCTTCCACCTGCGCGATGACATGGTGTGGAGCGATGGCGTGCCGATCACCGCAGCAGATGTCGCCTGGTTCATGGATGCGGTGCTGAGCGGCGAAACTTCTTCGCCCCGCCAAGAGTTGATCGACCGCGTAGAAAGCTACGAAGTCATCGACGATCACACGCTGTCCATCACATTCGACGAAGCCAACTGCACACTCATCAGTACGCTGGCGCCGGTGACCCCCGTTCCCGCGCACATCTTTGCAGAAGCCTATGGCGACGACTATGCCGGCATGGACGAGAACGAATACAACCTCAATCCGACTGTGACTGGCGGCGAGACTTTCGTCTTTGCGAACTTCCGCCCCGGCGAGCAGACGACTCTGCTGGCCAACCCCGATTTCGCCGATGCCGAAATGGGCGCGGTCATCCCCGAAGGCTGGGTCTACAAGATCGTCACCGACCAGGTCGTGCAGATGGAGCAATTCTTCGCCGGCGAGCTGACCTGGGTGGCCAGCGTGCCGCAAGCCAACCGCGATGAAGTCAAAGAGCGCGGCGCTGCGGGTGAATTCCAGACTTACGAGACGCCAGCCGCCACCATCCGCTTCTTGTCCCTGAACACAGCCGACCCGTCCAACCCGCAAGATGGCCTGGACGAAGACGGCAACCCAATCGATCAGGGGCATCATCCGATTCTGGGCGATGTGCGCGTGCGCCAGGCGCTGAACTATGGCATGAGCTTCGATGAGGTCAACGATGGCGCGTTCTTTGGCACCGGCGTGCCGGTCGCCTCGCATGTGCGCCCCACCGACTGGAGCTTCCCGGCCGGCTTGGAGCCTTATCCGTTCGATCCAGACAAAGCCATGCAGTTGCTGGACGAAGCCGGCTTCACCGACAGCGATGGCGATGGCGTGCGCGAATGCAATGGCTGCCTGTATGCCGAAGAGGACGCGCCGCTGGCCTTCACCGCCAAGACCAACGCCGGCAACACCAGCCAGGAAGCGCTTTACACCATCCTGCAAGACCAGTGGAACGAGCTCGGCTTTGATGTCACGGTCGAGTTTGTCGAGTTTGGCACCCTGATTAGCGAGTTCACGGCGCAGACCTACGATGCCATCGGCGTGTTCTGGGGCTTGGCGACGCCCGCCGACCCCAACGGCATCGCCAGCATCTTCTTGCCTGAGGCCGATGTCTTGGGCGCTGGCTACAACACGCAGTCTTTCAACAACCCGCGCTTGAACGAGCTGATCGCCGATGCGCGCACCGTGCCCGGCTGCGATGTGGATGTGCGCAAAGAGATGTACGGAGAGGCCTACCAAATCCTGCGCGATGAGTCGCCCTGGATATGGATCAGCACGGGCGATGTGCTGCTGGCGGCGCAGACGAATGTGGAGAACTGGGCGCCGCGTCCGGGTGGTTCGCGCTGGAATATCGATGCCTGGATGGTCTCTGAGCAATAGCAGGCAGTGGGCAATCTGTCCCGTTTTCGCAATACACCGGGGGCGGCCAAAACACGGGTCGCCCCCTTATCACAAACGCACCGGCGGGAGCTAGCGACCAATTATGAGAAGATACATCATCCGTCGACTGCTGCAAGCGATTCCAACTGTTTTTGGCATCACGCTATTTGTTTACATATTTATCTCTCTTGCGCCTGGCGGTCCGGTCGAGATCCTGGCTTTCAACAACCGCATGAAGCTGCGCGAGAAAGAAGAGTTGAAATACATATTAGGCTTCAACGACCCGTTGCTCGTGCAATACCTGCGCTGGCTGACGGGCGATGACTGGCTGCGCTGGGATAGTGATGACGATGGCTTGGCCGATGCCTCGGTCTTCTTCATCGACCATTACGCTCCCGAGCTGGACGAACGAGGCAAACCGGTGATTGATGAAATCACCGGCGAACCTGTGCTGAAACCACTGCCGCCGGGCAAGAAACGCGGCATCCTCCGCGGCGACTGGGGCAATTCCATCTATTACAAACGTTCGGCGTTGAGCGTACTGGTCGAGCGCCTGCCTGCTACATTAGAGCTAGGCATCACCTCGCTTATCACCGGATTCACGCTGGGCATTGCCGCGGGCATTTTGGCGGCAGTGAGACACGGCGGCGTTTTCGACCAAGTCAGTCGGGTCGTCGCGGCCATCGTCGACTCTGCACCGAGCTTCGGCCAGGGCTTGTTCTTGATACTATTTTTCGCCATATATTTGAATGTCTTGCCCATAGCCGGACGCTGCAAAACGACCCTGGATGATTCCTGCCCGCCGCTTCCGCAGCGACTGGAATACTTGATTTTGCCCACTATCGTGCTGGCAGCTGGTGGCGTCTCGAACATTTCGCGTTTTATGCGGGCGTCCATGCTGGATGTGGTTAGCCAGGATTATATTCGCACGGCG
>DAOUJB010000038.1:0-2833 GCA_034423155.1 Anaerolineae bacterium
GCGCGTTGGCAGGCTGCGTCCGCTGCACTGGCTGCTGCTTCTGCTGCTGGTGTCCTATGGCTTGCGGTTGGCGCTGGTGCAGCAGGGCGGTCAGCGTTTCTATCCAGACGAGGGTCGTTATATTCGCGCAGCGCGTGTCGCCGACCAGCTTTTTGCTTTCGAACTCGCAGACGGGCTGGGCTCTATGCTGCTATATGAACATCATCCCGGCGCAAAGGCGGCTTTCACACCCGCAGCGCTCCTGCATCGGCTTGCCCATGCTATGCAGCCGGGCAATGAACAATCCTTTGCTGACTATATTCTGGACGAGCACAGTGACTTTAGCCTGCCTGCCGCTTTCCTGGCGCTGCCATCCGTCTTGTCGATTGGTTTCATATACCTGATCGCAAGGCGCTCGTGCTGTGGATAACCTTCGGCTACAACCTGGCGGTGGCGCAGATCAATCTGCCGAAAGAGCTATGGTTGTTTGCGCAGGCGGTCAACCAAGGTTCGTATGACGAAGGCATCATCTTCCCATTCCGCTATTTTGGCGATACCGAGGGCATCATGTCGCTGGTTTGGGCAGGAGGTCTCTTGTTAGCCTGCTGGCGGATTTGGCGGCGACGACTGCCGCTGAGACATCGCGCAACGCTATGGATAGGCTGCTTGTTGGGGCTCTATTGCACTTTGACGCTCGTATCCAGCGGACTACAGATCTTTGTGCTTTATGGGCGCAGCGTGCGCATGCTGCTTCCATTCATCGCGCTGGTTTGCGGCTGGTCTTTCGCAGCCTGGTTTCGGCCGCGGAGCTCATCCCTGTCCGTGCTGTTTGTCGGCGTGGTTTGCATCGTTGCGCTTTTCAATTTTTCTGGATTGGCCGCGGTGCGTTTCTATCGGGATATTGCGCGGCAGGTGGTGGCTGAATATGGCGATTATGCGATTGCAAGCACTTATTATGGGCAACGAAAAATAAGGAAAATGAGCCCTGAGGACGCCCAGGGCCGCTATTCGCTGGTTAACGCCTTCTTCATCTATCCCATTACCGAGCAAAGCGAGCGTCCGCCTGGTCGAGTGCTGCTGGAAGCGCCACATCCGCTCAACTATCGCCCTTACCAATACGAAGGCATGACGCCGGAGATGCGCGACATGGTGCGCCGCGACCCCGTGATGATCTGGCTGATCGACACCGCGAATAGCGAAGACTGAACAGCCAAGGACCGCGCCATGAACCATATTGCGTTGAGCGACGCGGTTGAACAATTAGCCACTGGTCTGGCTGTTTGCCCCCGCTAGCGACTGCGAATCGCAGGCTTGTGTCGCGCGCCGACTCTTGGCTGTCAGCGAATCGCGCCGGATCTTCCAGGGGATCGGCTGCAATTCCAGCGCGGCGTCGTACTTGGCCAGCGCATTGCAGGCATCGCTGGGCAGCAGCCAGTCGCCATAAGCAGCCAGCGCAAATTGCAGCTCGCCGACCATGTCGAAGGTCATCAGGCGCGGCGTCTGGAGGTCGTAAACGATGCGCCGCAGCAGTCGCACGGCTTCGGCTGGATTGCTGCTGACGAACAACTGCGCTTTTTGCAGCATCAGCGCCACTTCGCGCAGGAAGGCCAGTTCGCCGATATCGCCAATCAACTCGGCGCGTTCGCTGAGCACGATAGCTTCGACCAATTTTCCGCTTTCGAACAGCGCGAGAGCCTGCGATGTCAGCGCCTGCAAGATCAGCTCGCGGGTCAAATCGCGCTGGAAGTCCTTGTCGAGGTCGATGATGGCGCCTAGCGTTCTAATAGCCTCGGAATAATCGCGCGCCTCGAGATCAGCCTGCGCATCGGCCAGCCAGGCATCCAGGTCATAGGCGCTGTTCGGGATAGCTGTGGGCAGGAGGGGCGAATTGAGCGTAGGCGTCACGGTCGCGCTAGGCGATGTTGCGGTGATGGCGGGCGTGGGACTGGGCTGCGCTGCCAGCCAGGCTTGTGTGGCCATGGGCGACCATCGACTCAGGCAGGCGGGCGGCGGGGAGAGTCTGCGCAGCGACTCCAGCCTGGCTCCTGCCAAGTCCAGGTTTCCCGCGGCCAAGTCTTCGGGCAAGAGGGCGCATTGCTGGCGCACTTCGGCTTCGGCAGTGCTGCTGGCGTTGGCGCTCGCGATGACGCTGCCGCGGCTCCAGCCAGCATAGGCACTTGCCAGCGCGACCAAGCCAGCCACGAAGAGGAAAACGGCCCCACCCAGCGCCCAGAGCAAGCAACTATTCAGGCGAGAACGGCGGCGAGCTTCGCCAGGATTCGGCATCGGCGGATTCAACGGATAGCGCCCCAACTCTCAAAAACAGCGGCGATTGTAGTGCAAGCGCGCCGGCAAAACCAGACAGCGTGCGCTCGCTTGACGCTTGTGCCATGCCCGTGTTACACTCGCGTCATGTTGAAACGCAGCGCGAACTCGATGCCTATGCGGATGCCTAACCCTCGAGGTGGCAGACGTTGATGGCTGCGCCGGGCAACTGGCAGCATTTTCGCTAATCCGTCTGTCGCCGACAGGCGGTTTTTTGTATATGGCGATCGCAGCAACCAGGAGAAACAAGCATGTCCACAGAAACTATTCATGTGTCGGTGGCCTGGCCTTATGCCAATGGCGACCTGCATATCGGCCACCTGGCTGGCTGTTACCTGCCCGCCGATATCTTCGCGCGTTATCATCGCCTGCGCGGCAACCAGGTGCTGATGGTCAGCGGCTCGGACAGCCATGGTACGCCCATCACGGTCGAGGCGGACAAGCGCGGCATCTCGGCGCAAGCAGTCTTTGAGCATTATCACGAGCGCTTCCTCAAGACGCAGCGCAAAATCGGCGTCAGCTATGACCT
>DAOUJB010000039.1:0-4314 GCA_034423155.1 Anaerolineae bacterium
AGGCGCGGGAAGAGCACTTCTTCGTAGCCGCGTCCGATGAAAAAGCCCGCCATCACCGTCAGCATAATGCACAAGCCCGGCGGCACGATCCAATAAAATGCCTCGCGCGAAAGCGCCAATGAGTTGAAAGCGTCTTGCAGCATATAGCCCCAGCTGATCGTTTCGGGATCGCTAAAACCCAAGAAGCTGACCGATGCTTCGGTCAAGATCGCCCAGGCGATAGCCAGCGTGCCATACAAGAAGCTCAGCGGCAGGATGCTGGGCGCGATGTAGACGAAGATAATGCGCAATTCGCTGGCGCCGCTCACCTTGGCCGCGCTGACAAAAGCCTGCTCTTTGATCACCAGCACCTGCGAGCGAATCACGCGGCTGCTATCGCGCCACAGCAGCACCGCCATCGCCACCACCACATTCCAGATGCTGGGGTCGAAGAAGGCCGATATAACGATGATGAATGGGATGAACGGGATGCCAAACGCCACATCGGCCGCCCGCATCAGCAGGGTGTCGATCCAGCCGCCATAATATCCCGCCAGCAATCCGACCACCGTGCCGATGACCGCCACTGCGATCGCCGCCGAAAAACCCACCAGCAGCGCCGCCCGCGAACCATAGATCAGCTGACTGAAGATGTCGCGGCCGATATTGGTCGTCCCCAACTGGAATGTGTTGACATAGCCCTCGGCTTCGTCTTCGCCTGCTTCAGCCATCCAATAAGGCTCAGCATCTTTGATCCAGTCGCCATCCTCGTTTTTGAGCGGCGTCAGCGGATCGTTGGGGGCGATGATGGGCGCGAAGACAGCCACCAGAGTAAAAAATGCAAAGATGAACAAACCCAGCAGCGCCAGCTTGTCGCGCTGAAAAACTTCCAGGTTGGTCTCCCACAACTGCCGCAGAGCCGAACCCTGGCGGAATTCCACCGTCTTTTTGCCGCGCAGCTCGCCGCGGACCATGGCTTCTTGTTGCATGGGCTAGTCCACCCCCCTCGGTCCCCCCATCAGGATGGAGGGATGTCCGCCGCGTACCTGCCTACAATGCAAAATCATAGTTCCGTACCCTCTGCTCTCCATCTTTTCCTCCCCCTGACCCGTCGGGGGGACTGAGGGGGTCCAGCCTTCTCACGATGCCTGCGCCTGCGCCGAAGCCCCCACGCGCGGGTCGAGCAGGCTGTATAAGATATCGGCGATGAAGTTCATGGTGACGATGATCAGCGCAATGAGAAAGAACGCGCCCTGCGCCAATGGATAGTCGGCGGATTGCACCGCCCGCACCAGCGTCCGCCCCAAGCCGGGCCAAGCGAAGACTGTTTCGATGACCACATTGCCGCCGATGCTATAGCCGATGCCCAGAGTCAGCGCGGTCAGCACGGGCAGAACGGCATTGCGCGCCGCATATTGGATCATCAGCCGCCGTTCGCTATATCCCGCCAGCCGCCCCATGACGATGAAATCCTGGTCGAGTATTTCCAGCATGTTCGAGCGCATCAACAGCAGCGGCAGCCCGTGCAGATAGACCGCCAGCGTGAAGGTGGGCAGAATCATGTGCCGCCAGAAGACCGGCGAAAGCAGCTTGTCCCATTCTGTCTCCCAGCGATAGCGCACCACAGCCGGACCAATGCCCGACGATGGCAGCAGCTTCCATTGAAAGGCGAAGAAGGTCAGCAGCAGCATGCCCACCCAAAATTGCGGCGCGGCGCGCGTCATCAGGGTGAAGGTCGTGCCGACGCGTTCGATGCGGCTGCCACGCAAAGCGGCCATGGCGATGCCGCCCAGCACGCCAACGCTATAAGCCAACAGCAGCGAACTGAGCGTCAGATAGAGCGTATTGGGCAAGTCGGCGCGCAGGATATCAATGACGCTGGTGCCGGCATAATGAAAGGTATCGCCCAGATCGAGCTTCAAAAGATTGATGAGATAAATGACATATTGTTCGTGCAGGGGTCTGTCCAAACCAAAACGCGCCAGCAGCGCCTGTTCCTGCTCTTTGGTGAATTCTGTGTCGATGTAGCTGGCCATGGGGTTGCTGGGCGCCAGCCGAAACAGCAAAAACAGCAGAGTCACGATGACCCACAGCACCATCATGCTCTGTAGAAAACGCCCGACAATGTAACTGGCGATGCCGCGGCTCATGCGCCACTCCCAATTAGTAGGTGTAGGGGCGACTCTTGAGTCGCCCGAACACGGACAAAGGTTTATGAGGGCGAGACAAGTCTCGCCCCTACAGATTTGCTTAGGACTTCACTCAGCCACCCGGATAATGCAAGCGACCATCATCGTCCCAGCTGTAGCCGGCATCGGCCAGCAGCTGACGCGCGCCGTCGATGTTGAAGTCGTAGGTGGGCAGGTCTTCGCATTGACGCCAGTATTCCAGCGCTGCCGAAACGAAGCTGTCGGCCGGCGCTGCGAAGCCGTTGTAGATGTTGTCGATGATGAACTGCTGCGGGATGACATGCGCCACCGCCTGGCGGAAGTTCACATCGTCAAAGGGCTCGTAGCGCACATTGAATGCGAAGTACTGGAAGCCAATGCTGATCGCCGAGAAGAGATCGAGCTGCTCGTTGCTGTCGACGATATCTTGCAGCACGCCAGGATCGCCGGGCCATTCCCACAAGAAGTTCATCTCGCCAGACTGGATCTGCCCCAGCGTGGCTTCCTGGTTGGGCAGCACATTCATCAGCCAGGCATCGATCTTCGGGCGCGCCCAGTGATCGTCAAATGCCTCGAGCAAGACGAATTCGTTGACATCGAATGCGACATACTTGAAAGGACCCGAGCCGATGGGGATGTCTTCTTGGATGCTGTCGACATCGGCATCGTCTTTGGTCAGCAAGTCGTCGATGATGGGACGCCAGATATGCTCGGGAATCAGGTTCAGCTTGGCCAGCGAGCTGGTTTCAAAGGCCGCCGATGGCGTGTGCAGCGTATAGCGCACATTCAGGTCATCGATGATCTCGATATTGGCGACATTGCGGGCGAAGGGATAATAGTCCGGCGCTTCGGCGCGGAACGATTCATTGCCATCTTCGTCCGTCTGCGTGGTGCCAGCCAGCGCCGCTTCGAAAGTATAGGCGGCATCTTCGCTGGTCACGGGCTCGCCATCGTGCCAGGTCATGCCTGCGCGCAGGGTGACGACCACATTCAGCGAGTCTTCCCAGGTGACCTTCTCGGCTGCCCAAGGCTCGGCGACGCCGATTGGGTTGATGCGCATCAGGCGGTCCCAGGTCATTTCGGTAACGCGACTGGGGGCATCGCCAGCGATCTCAAGCGGGTTGAAGGAATTGAGGAAAGATGTCGTGCTGGTGGTCAGCGTGGTTTCATCGCCAGTCGGCTCGATGCCGATCCAGGTCCAGAAGTTGTGCACGCCGATGCCAGCCTGAGTCACGACGCTGTCGGGGTTGAAGACCTGCGTATTGACGACTTGCGGAGTCAGCGGATGCACGAAGTAGGCGTTGACCATGTCGTTGCGGATGATCTGCTGCGCTTCGCAGATGATATCGAGGCGGGCTTCTTTGTCGGCCACTTCCACGCGCTGGGCTTCGGCCAGGGCGTCATAGTCCGGGTTGTTGTAGCCGATAAAGTTGTAGCCGCCATCGCGCACGCTGGAATGGAAGAGGTTGTAGGTGAACTCGTCCGGATCAGAGCGCTCGGGACGCCCAACCATGCGCCAGTAGGTCATTTCCCAGGCGTCATCGCCGGTGCGGGTGTACCAGATTTCATCGATCAGCTGTGCCCAGGGCACGGCGCGATGTTCGACATCCAAGCCCAGCTCGCGCATGTTTTCAACGACCAGGCGCGTGGTTTCATATTCGATCGGTCGCTCGGCTTGCGTCACCGAACGCACAATAATCGTCGGTACAGCTTCGCCCATCGACTGTGTGCTGGCCGGCAGCATCCCAATCGACAGCAGCAGAATCAGCAGGCCGCTAAGCCCCAGGATTTTGCGGGTCATGATGGTGTTTCTCCCTTCAGATAAGTTGGCTTTGTTCATTCAAGAATCAGATTGGCTCTCGCTGCGCGCACCTCCTTGGACCAGATACCCCACGCCGTCATGATAGTGTAACGCAGCTTGCGGCGATAAAACAGCCAGCCGCTCAATCACTGCGCGCGCTTCATCACCGTGCAGCAGTTGCGGATTGCCATCGCCATCCAGCAAGGCCGGCAGCAGCTTGTAGTGTACTGCGTCTGCTGCAACTTCTGCCAGCAGGATGATCGTCTCCGACCACTGGCGGTCGCGGCGTTTGATATTCAGCGTATAAGGCGAATGACGGCTGATCGGCGTTTCGCGCGCTGGTCCGCGATTGTGATGAAATACAAA
>DAOUJB010000040.1:0-8408 GCA_034423155.1 Anaerolineae bacterium
GCCAGCGCCGGGTTGTCCGCGTTCACATTGAAGCCGACGATGATGGCATTCGAGGCGCTGGCCAGCATGACATCGGACTCGGTGATGCGCCCGACCTCTTGCCGCAGCACGCGCACGACTATGCCTTCTTCGTTGCGCCGCGAGATATTCTGCAGTTCGTCTGTGATCGGCTGGATCGAACCTTGCACATCCGTTTTGAGCACGATAGCCAATTCTTTGGCTGCGCCCTCTTGAAATTGCTGCAAGAAGTCTTCCAGCGTCATGGTGGCTGGGGCAGAGCCGCTGGCAGCGCGAATCCGCTCTTCCAGGCGGCGGTCTTCGGCGATGCTGCGCGCCTGCTTGTCGCTGCTGGTGACTTCGAACATGACGCCGGGCGCGGGTGGAGAATCCAGCCCCAGCACGGCCACCGGCTGCGAAGGCAGGGCGCGTTTGACGGGCTTGCCAGCCGAGTCGAACATGGCTTTGACCTTGCCATACGCTGTGCCAGCCACAATCGAATCGCCGCGTTTCATCGTGCCGTTCATCACCAGCAGCGTAGCCATGGTGCCGCGGCTGCGGTCTACTTCGGCTTCGACCACCGATCCGCGCAAATGGCCTTTGGGGTTGGCGACGATCTCGTGTTCGTCTGCGACCAGCACCAGCGCTTCCAGCAAGTCGGGGATGCCATCGCCAGACAGCGAATTGACCGGCACCATGATCGTGGAACCATCCCAGTCGTCGGGCACGAGATCCAGCTCGAACAACTGCTGCTTGACTATGTCGGGATTGGCATTGTTACGATCGATCTTGGTGATGGCGACAACCAGCGGCACATTGGCGGCGCGCGCATGATCGAGGGCTTCGCGCGTGGTTGGCATGACGCCGTCGTCGGCGGCTACCACCAAGATCGCGATGTCTGCGCCCTGTGCCCCACGAGCGCGCATGGCGGTGAAGGCTTCGTGACCAGGCGTATCGAGGAAGGTCAGCGTTCTGCCTTCGTGCTGTGCCTGATAGGCGCCAATGTGCTGGGTGATGCCGCCGGCTTCTTCATCCACCACGGCGGTCTTGCGGATGGTATCCAGCAGGGTAGTCTTGCCGTGATCGACATGTCCCAAAATTGTGATGATGGGCGGGCGCGCGACCAACGAATCCGCCGATTCGCCCTCGTACATCGCGCTCCATTTTTCTTCGCGTTCTTCGGCGCGTTTTTCTTCTTCTTCGGCTGCGGCGTAGGCGCTTTCCGACTGCGCGCTGTAGCCCATCTCTTCCAGCACAATCGCCGCTGTGTCGAAGTCGATCTGCTGGTTGATCGATGCCATGATCCCGTTCGAGATCAGCTTTTTCATGACATCGATAGGGCTGCTTTGTATCAGCTCGGCGAGTTCGCGAACTGTGATGTAGTCGGGTATCAGGACTGCCTTTGCTGCTTTGCTCATGCCTGCCTCCATTCCTTGTAGCGATTGTGCGAGGCAGGCTGCAACTCCCTGCCCCCGTCAGCGAATTCGCTTCATGACGGTGTCATCTGCCGCAGCAGCGCGCAATCGTCTTCATGCAATTCACGGCGCAGCGCCCGGCTCAATAGCGAGTGGCCGGCTGCACTCCAACACGCCGGTTTCCCGCACAGATAAGCGCCGCGTCCATTCAGCTTGCCGCTGCGGTCGACTTGAAGTTTGTCATCCACAATGACGAGCCTCGTCAACTGGCGTTTCTCGCGCTTTTCGCGGCAGACAACACAGGTCCGCTGCGGGCGGTGTTTGCTGCGCATGCGCAGACCTCACGCCAACTAATAGTCGTAATCTTCCCAGGTTTCTTCGTCCCAGCCACCGCGGCTGCTCTTGCGACGGCGTTTGGCGATGACCTCGCCACTGGCTTCGTCCAACACCAGTTGACGGCGTTTCTGGCGATCTTTGCGACGCTGCGTTTTGCCTTTGCGCAGCTCCAGCTCGAATTCTTTCTCGCCGTCTTCTTCGACAAATGGCGTTTCGCCCGGGCGTTCGTCGCGCCCATCGCGGCGTTGGTCGGGGGCTTCGGGCACTGGTCCCGGCACAGCAACGACCAATTCTGGCGTCACGACTTCTTCAACTGGACTATCTTCTTCTTCTGGCACGACCGGCTGTCCAAAGGCATCCAGGACCACATCGGCCTGCTGAGACTCGTCCGCATCGGCTTCTGCGGATTCGACTTGCGCCTCTGGTTGAATCGGTTGCTCGGCCGCCAGCTCAACTGCGTCTTCATCTTCTTCATCTTCTTCTATGGAGATGGCTTCTGCCAGCAGTTGTTCGAGGTCGGCTGCCATGATGCTGTCCAAGGCAGCTTGCAGTTCGGCGCCCGGCTCGCCCTCAATATCGGCGAACTTGCGCAGGACGATCGACTCGTCGACCAGGTGGTGCAGCATGACTTCGCCGATATTCTCATAGGTCTCGAGCGCGTCCAGCACTTCTTGCGAAACATCCAATACATCCAGCGGCAGCTCGAATAGGGTATGGTCGAGCGTTTCACGAACGCGATCGCGGCGGTCGACATAGACTTCGTGCGCGGCATCACGGGCTTCTTGCATGCGCTCTTCGACCAGGCTGGCGAAGCGCTCCAGTGTCTTGAACTCTTCGGGCATGACAGCGAGCTCAAGCCGGCGCTTTTCTATGATGCGCAGCGATTCGGCGACCAGATCGCTATGTGGAGCAGACCAGTCCGCCAAAGGTGGAGCATCCAGATTGTCCAGCGCGGTCTGCACTGTTTCCAACACGCTCTTGATATCAATGCGCCAACCCGTCAGCTTGGCGGCCAGGCGCGCATTTTGGCCTTCGCGACCAATAGCCAGCGAAAGTTGGTCATCGGGCACCAGCACAACAGCTGTCTTGCCTTCGGCCGGGTCGTTGTCCAAAAAGACGCCGACAACGCGGGCTGGGCTGAGCGCCTTGGTGATGAACTGGACTGCGTCCGGATTCCATTCGATGACATCGATTTTTTCGTTGTGCAATTCCTTGACGATATTTTGAATGCGGATGCCGCGCATGCCAACACAAGCGCCGACCGGGTCGATGCCGTCTTGCAGCGCTGCCACAGCGACCTTGGAACGATGCCCGGCCTCGCGGGCGATCTTTTTGACTTCCACTTGGCCGTTATAGATTTCCGGCACTTCGTATTCCAGCAAACGATGCAGCATCTCGCGGTGGGCGCGGCTGACCAAGATCTGCGGACCACGGCTGCTCTTGGATACTTCTACGACATAGACGCGGATTTTCTCGTGCGTACGAAAGCGCTCGCCGGGGATTTGCTGGCTGCGCGGCAGGTCGGCTTCGGCGCGCCCGAGGCTGAGCGTCACCTTTCGCGAATTCGTGCTTTGCACTGTGCCGATCATCAGGTCGCCTTCGCGATTGATGAACTCGTCATACAGCGCGCTGCGCTCGGCTTCGCGGATCTTTTGCAGGATGACCTGCTTGGCTGTCTGTGCCGCAATGCGCCCAAAAGTGCTGGTATTGTGCTCGACATGCACCATGACCACATCGTTCAGCTCGGCAGCCGGGTCAAACACCCGCGCGCGTTCGAGGTCGACTTCGGTGGCATCGCTGTAGACTTCGTCGACGACTTCTTTTTCGACGAAGACCTTGGCGCGTCCGGTGGCTGGATCAATCTCCGCTTCGATCGCCTGTGCCGCGCTGGCACCAGTGTCTTTGCGGTAGGCGGAAACCAGAGCCGTCTGTAACGCATCGAGCACGATCTCGGAGGGCAGCTCGCGCAATTGAGCGATCTCATTAAAGGCGGTCTGCAATTCATTCGACATGCTTGTTCACCCCAAAATGGACTTGCTGTGCGCTGGCAGCTTTCGCCATGCCCACATAAAACAAAAAGTGGGGGCTTCCCACTTTTCTCGAACAGAACGATCAACCGTAGCCTAGCAGCGAATGTGCCGCTAGTCAAGTGCCAGCAAGCCTAGCCGCGCGCAAACGGCGGAAACTTAAAGATTTGGCCCGAGCTGGAATCGCTCACATAGACGAAACCGTCGCTATCGACCGCGATGCCGCCAATATCCTGGAATTGCCCGCTGCCGCCGTTATCGCCGTGCTC
Source organism: Anaerolineae bacterium (assembly GCA_034423155.1). Taxonomy (GTDB): domain Bacteria; phylum Chloroflexota; class Anaerolineae; order Aggregatilineales; family Phototrophicaceae; genus UBA6055. Next base: position 4,045 of record DAOUJB010000040.1, read on the forward strand.
GCCGAAGGAGCCGATGCAATCGCCAGCCAGATTGTGCACGAGGATGCGGCGACTGTCAGGATCGGTGATGTAGAGCAGATCGCGGCTCTCGTCCAGCGCCAGGTACGGTCTGTTGAAGCTGTTATTGTACCAGCCGCGCACACGGAAATCCGCCTCATGAGCGCCACCACTATGAAAAACTGCGATGCGCCGGTTCCAGGTATCGGCGACAAAGAGTCGTCCGTCTGCAGCTATCGCCAGACCAGCCGGCTCGTCTAGTTCGCCTGGCGCGCTACCGCCACTGCCGATGTCGTATTGGTGGACAGCCAAGCCCGCTTCTTGCCGATAGACGCGGATGCGCTTGTTGCCCGTATCGGCGATGTAGATGCGCCCTGTGCTATCGGTGACCACATCGCGCGGACCCCAGAAGCCATCGCTCGGCTCGGAAGGCGCGGCGAATCCATATTCGCCCGGCACGCCCCAACTGTGGATCGTGTTGCCAGCCTCATCGATATGCTGGATGCGGTAATTCCAGGTATCGACCACCAGCAAGTCGCCATTAGGCAGCACAGCGGCGCTGTTGGGGCGGTTGAAGCGGATGCCGTCAGCGCCGCCAATCGTGCGCAGGGGCGTGCCATCGAGGGCGGAGAAGACCTGCACCAGGTTGGCATTCTCGTCAGCGACATAGACTTCGCCATCCACGACAGTCAGCGCCAGCGGGTGCTGCATGCTCAACGCGCTGGTATCAAATTCGCTCAGCGGCATGCGTGCCTGCCAGTTTGCGGCGCATAGATTGACTTCGACCGGCGCTGCGACCGGCACCTCGCCATCGCCAAGGCCATATTCCCAAATCTCGGCGGCGAGGTCTTTGCGGATGAAAACATGCATGCGGTCGGAAACGGGCCAATTCGTCAACGAGAAGTCTTTGTTGGTGGCATCCGCATATCGGTCATAATCGCGCGCCCACCAGATATCAAAGATGCCCCGGCGCAAAGCAGCCGATTCGCTGTTGCCCGGCGAGAAATCCAGCACATTCAGCAGCCGCTCGGGCGTCAAGCCAAAGTACTCTTGCATGGGCCACCACATGCGCATGTAGTCGCGGCGGACATAGCGGTCTTCCAGAATCGGCTCGACATCGCCACGATGCCCGGCGCCGACCACCACAAAGGCGGCTCCTTCGGTGTTCTGCAGCGTCGGATTGCCGCCTACAAAGGTCGCATTGGGGAAGTCGCGGAAGTACCAGCTGTAGGGCCAGGACACTTCATCATCGTAGGCAAATCGCAAATCCTTGCCGTCGGTGGTGCGCAAGCTCATCTCGTTGATGTCAGCGAGCACCCACTTCACGCCGGGAGCGGAGTGTGCATATACCAGCAGTTCGGTGGGCAGGTCGTAATTGATGAAAGATGCCATCCAGGCGGCGCGAGCAGTCAAGATGCACAGCAGCGCAAAGATCGTCAGCGTGCACAGACGCCGCAAGTGCAGCCAGCCCAGATTGCGCGCCCAGCGTACCAGCAGCGCGCCACTGCCAATAGCGGCCAGCAGGCCAGCCAGCCATTGGTAGCTGCGCTCGAGTTGGCCCAGCGCCAAGCCTGTGAAAGGCGGGTCGCCAACGATGAATGCCGCGATAGTCTGGGCGCCAGCGATGACGAAGACCGGCATCGTCAGCAGCGCCAGCCAGCCGCTCGTCCACAACTTGCGCTGATCGATGCGCGCTAGCACGCCGCCGAAGTACCAGGCGCTTATCAAGATCAGCGGCAGCGCCAGATGCGTGCCCAGCCAAGGCATCTTTTCGCCAGCCAGCGAATACCCGACCAGACTCAAGATCGCCCACCAAGCCAGCAGCAGAACAAAAGACAAGCGCTTCAGCTTGCCCTCGTCTGTGGCAGCTTCGTGAACATTCTGCGCCGGGGGCTCTACCCCCTCATCTTGCCCCGCCGAGTTTGCTGCCAAAAGCTGCGCTGCCTCTTGCTCGATGATCCGTTCGCGGCGCGCTTTCCAATAGCAGGTTAGGCCCGCGAACATGGCAGTGACGGAGCCGATAATGGGCAAAAAGGCGTAAGTCGGCAGGATGATCAGCAAATAATAATATTGTGGCTGGCTGCCGCGGCGCACCCCCTGCTGCTCCAGCCAATAACCCAGGCTGTAGATCATGCCCGTTCCCAAGCCGGCGATATTGGTGAAGACGCTGGTGAAAAAAATAGCGAATATCACATGAAAAATCGCGACGGAAATCAGCCAGCGCCGCTTATTCCAAGCCAAGCCGATAACCAGCGACAGCAGCGCCAGTGGCAAAAAAACTGACGCGCCAGTCAGAAATTGGCCGACGCCGCCGCCAACCCCAGGCACCGCCGAAAGCAAGTTGCTGACGCCCTCGGGCAGCGATGTCGCCAGCGCAGCGAATGCTTCGCTCGAGCCGCCCATCATGCGCGCGAACAAGGCGGTGGTCCAGGGCAATATCAGGGTGAACATGAGCACCAGGAAATCGACTTCGGGGAAACGCTGCAAATAGCCCCAGATGCCGCCGGGATAATTGGCATCGGCTGCCCGGGCAATCCGGGTCCGCCGGCGGTCGCGCAGCAAGATCGCGCTGACGCCAATCACGATCGCCCACAGCGCCAATGGAGGCAGCCAGCTGATTTGCGCGGGGAGTGCCTCGGCTGCTTCAGCGTCTGTGGCGGCGCTGGATTCCATCCAGTGCGAAAGCTCCTCGATGAAGAGCAGCCCGCCAGCAGTCAGCAGCGCGATGAGAAAGATGACGCCCAGTTCGCGCCAGGGGATGCGTTGCAGGCGATCGCGAAAAGCGTAGAGCGCCGTTGTCGTCAAGACAAATCCGCCGCTCAATACCGCAAGCGCCATCCAGCCAGCAAAAGTGGAACGCTGCAAGTCGCTCAATGCGTCCCAGCTGGCACCGCGCCCCGGGATAATTTGCACCGGGACAATGTCGACGACGATATACATGCCCAGCGTCATCATGCCGCCCAGCAATATGCCCAGCATGATCTGTTGAAACAGGGTTTTGCCGCGCAGATCCAGCCGCGCCTGCGCCAGCCGCACCAAGAAAAAGATCGTCAGAAAGCTGCCAAAGATCGCCAGGTAGATGAAGGCGGTTTCTTTTGAGCCCAGATTCAAAATCATCGCCGCGGCGAAGAGGTAGAGCCAATAGGCGCGCCGCCGAACGCGAGCCGAGCCATCCAGATATTGCAAGATGCAATAGGCCATGATCATGCCGAAAAAGATCGATGGCGTATCGTGGCGGATGTAGCGGTTGTAATAGAGCAGCAATGGCGAGATCAGAATCATCAGCGAAGCCAGCAGCGAACCCCACCTGCCCAGCCAGCGCCGCCACAGCAATGGAAACATCACCAGCAAGACGCCCAGCGCGGCGGTGTACATGCGTCCGCTGAAGTCGCTGTCGCCAAAGAAATAAAACGACAGGGCAGTGGCGTGGAAGAGCACGGGACCGTGCATCAGCGGCGTATGCGTGAAGTTGCCATCCTTGTACAAATTGTAGGAATAACGAGTGTGCAGGCTTTCGTCATGGCTCATGACGCGCTCGCCCAGCATGTGAAAACGGCTGAACACAGCCAGCAGAAAGATCAAGACAATTGCGGCGAGACGCCAGTTTGCTTTCAGGCGAAGGTTCAATAGACGGCTGAGGGCGTTGTCTTCAATTTGATTGGGTGTCGTAATCATTTGAACATCGATCTGCGTGGCACAAATGGATTGGCCATAGCTATGGGCGCATCAGCGTGGCTCGGGCGTATTCTGCAATTGCGGCTGGCTGGCGTAGGCGCGTGGCGGGGTCGCCACGATCACTGCCGAGCGGTTGAGATTGTCCGAGCTCGGCGTGCGCGCAAGGGACACCAGCCGTGGGGCGGGAAGCAAATCGACACTGGCGACCGATGCGTGATAGCCCAGCGCGATCGGCAGCAGCACTGCCAAGCAGATTGCTATAGCCGTCAGCCCATAACTAAAGTGCAAACTGCTGCGGCGGGTAAAGTCGCCCAAGGTGTTGATTGGCTTGCTGGGCGCGACCAGCTCGCTCTGCAGCGCCGTCCACATGCCATCCAGTTGTTGCTTGCTGGGGCGGCCGAGCGTTGGCAGCTGGCGAGACAGGTTGTGGTCGAAGGCGCGGTGGCGCATATATTCGCGATAACAATCTGGGCATTCGTCAATGTAACGGGCGATTCGCCGCCGCGCAGCATCGGACAGATCACCGGCGACGAAGCGCGCCATGTGGACTTTGCAATACTGGAATTTGAAGCGAATCAGCATTTTGTCGGCTGCCTCAATGTACGCGCAGCAATTCTTCGAGCAAGCCCAGACCGACCGGCTGCAGCGACTGGCGCAAACGCTGGTGCCCCAGGCGCACGCGGCTTTCGGCT
>DAOUJB010000041.1:0-2668 GCA_034423155.1 Anaerolineae bacterium
GTCGCAGCGCTCTCGATGGCGTCATGCTGATGGATGCCGGCGTCAATTATATGCGCGAGCATGTCCCGCCCGAATCGCGGATTCACAGCGTGGTTACCAGCGGCGGACAAGCCCCCAATGTCGTGCCCGCTTATGCGCAGGTGTGGTATTTTGTGCGCGCGCCCAAACGGGCACAAGTCGAAGACATGTATCGCTGGATGCAAGATATCGCCCAAGGCGCCGCGCTGATGACCGGCACGCGCTGCGAAATCGAGTTTCTGACTGGCTGCTATGACATGCTGCCCAACCAGGTGATGTCCGACCTGCTCTATGAAAAAATGGCGGCGGTGGACGACATGCGCTTCACCGAAAAAGAGCGTGACTATGCGCGCGAGCTGCAAGCCAGCTTCCCGGCCGGCTCGGTGCAGCGCGGCTTCGACTGGATGCAGCTATCCACCAGCCAGGAGCTGGACAGCACGGCCATGGCCGACCCGCTGTGGGAGGGCGTTTATCCCCATTCGCCGACGCCGCCATTGCTGGGTGGTTCCACCGAAGTCGCCGATGTCAGTTGGATCACGCCGACAGCGCAGATGACCACAACCTGCTGGCCCCTGGGCACGCCCGGGCACAGTTGGCAGACGACCGCATCGACCGGCTCCAGCATTGGCGCAAAAGGCATGCTCTTGGCGGCCAAGACCATGGCGCTGGCCGGCTGCGAATTGCTCATGGACGCTGACTTGCTGGCGGCGGCAAAAGCGGAATTTCTGGCTGCGCGCGGCGATGCGACTTATGTGACGCCGCTGCCACCCGAAGCCACGCCCAAATGACCCGCCGAAATGTAGGGGCGAGGCGATGACTCGCCCGCAAAGCACGCCGCAGGGTATCGTCGCTGGCAGCATTCCGCTCTTTGCCGGGCATCCCGCGCCAGAATTGCTGCCCATGCGCGGGTTGGGCAGCGTGCTGGCTGGCTGGGACGAGCGCCCGCCCCTGCGCGCGTTCAATTATGGCGACGAACAGGGCGACCCAAAGCTGCTGGACTTTCTGCTGGCGCGCCTAAATGATACGGAACAGCTGGGCATCGGGCGCGAGAATCTGATGATCGTGCCCGGTTCGACCGGCGGCGTCGCCATGATCACGCGCCTGCTGACGAAAGCCGGCGACACCGTGCTGGTCGATGCGCCAAGCTACCGCGATGCCCTGCACATCTTCCGCGACCAAGCGCTCAGACTGCACGCGCTGCCCATTGATGACGAGGGTCCCCGGCTGGACGCGCTGGCTGCCGAGCTAGAGCGACTGGCGAGCGAACAGCTGCGTCCGCGCTTCTATTATGTCGTGCCCAACTTTCAAAATCCCAGCGGCATCACCGTCAGCGAGGCCCGCCGCCGCGCCATCATCGAGCAGAGCAATCGGCATGGCTTCTGCATTGTCGAGGACGATGTCTACAGCGATTTGCGCTTTGCTGGCTGCGCTCCGCCGAGTTTCTATGCCCTGGCTGGTGGCGAGAATGTCTTGCGCCTGGGCAGCTTCTCGAAGACATTGGCGCCGGGTTTGCGTCTGGGCTGGCTGCTGGGCGGCTCGCGACAGATCGCCGAGTTTGTCGAAAGCGGCGTGCTGCGCATGGGTGGCGGGGCGAATCCCTTTAGCGCGGCGTTGGTGGCGGAGTATTGTCGCAGCGGCGCATGGCAGGCGCATGTGGACTGGCTGCGCGGGCAATATCGGGCGCGGCGGGATGTGGCGCTGGCGGCGCTGGACAGCTCCATGCCAGACGGCGTCAGTTGGACGCGTCCCGCTGGCGGCTACTTCATCTGGCTGCGGCTGCCGGGCGCGCTGGATGTCGATGAGCTGGAGCGAGGGGCGCAGGCGCAGCAGGTCTATTTCGCCAATGGACGCGGCTTCTTCCCCGAGCCATCTCTGGGCGCGCATTATCTGCGCCTGTCCTACAGCTACCTGTCGCCTGACGATTTGCGCAAAGGCATCGGTATTCTGGGACGCTTGATCACGCAACTGGCTGGCTAGACACAAAAGAACCCGCGCGCGGCGGGCTCTTCAGTTGCGAACAGCGAGGAAAGGACTCGAACCTTTAACCTTGTGCTCCAAAGGCACCTGCTCTGCCAATTGAGCTACCTCGCTAGTCCTGTCGAATATTGTAGCAAAACGCCCGCGAAGCTCAAGCGCGAAAACGACGCGAAGGCGCGCCAGAGCCTGACATTCACGAATCAATTTTGCAGGCTGCCCACTTTTGCGATATATTCCACTCTGTCTGTATCACAGTGGGGGACGATCTATGAAGACCAAGTGGTTCGCCATGCTGATCGCGTTCTGTGTGCTCGTCGCTATTTCGTCAGCGCAGGAGTATTCCATCCGCGCGAACCGGGGACTGAACTTGAGAGCCGAACCAAGCCTCAATGCCGACATCGCTGACACTGTGAGATCGGGAACCATTCTGCAAGTGGTCGGCGAGTTCAATCGCTGGCTGAAGATCGACCGCAATGGCAGGGAAGTTTGGCTGGCGGATTGGGTGGATTTCAGCCGCGTTGATGACAGCGCGTCACCGGCGTCTTCAGCATTGCCAGCGCCGACAGGTCCCATCGACAACTGCTGCTATGTTGATCGCCAATGCCACAGCGAGCTGGATTGGATGGGCGGTTGGCATGCATTTCAGAACGGGCAATGCGCCGCGCCTCCTCAG
>DAOUJB010000042.1:0-2605 GCA_034423155.1 Anaerolineae bacterium
GTAACCGGCATCTTGATGGTTCTCTTGTCCTACCTCGTCATCAGCCTGGCGATTTCGCTGGCGATGAACATGGTCAATCAGCGCTTCCAGATCGTTTCGAGGTAGGCGATGGCCGATCACCGCGTTGACGCCAGCAAGACCATCATCAACCACGCCGACGAGCCGACGCTGCCACCTCCGCGCGCCGAAGCGGGCATAAGCGGCTGGCTGCGTCAAAATCTCTTTGGCTCGCCAAGCGATATCGCCGTCAGTGCCCTGGCTTCGCTTTTGGTCGTGGCGCTGGCGGTCGGCTTCTTTGATTGGGCTGTGAGAAGCGGCAACTGGTTCGCCGTCATCAACAACCAGCGCCTGCTCATGATGGAGTCCTTCGAAAACGCCTTTGAATGGCGGCTGGCGATTGTCGTGCTGCTATCGGCTTTCTTGACTGGCATCAGCCTGGCCGCCTGGGGAAGGGCTGCCGCGCGCTTGCTGACGATGGTGACCATGTCGGTCATTGTGGTGGTGGCGCTGTTGCCGCCGCTTATCGAAGCGACCATCGACCAGCCCAAGTCGTATTTTGCGGCCGGCAATGTCGATATCATCGACCGTGCTTCCGCCTTGACGCCCCAGCGCGACCTGGCCTTCATCGCCGCCGCTGGCGAAACCGTGTCGGTCAGCCTGGCGCTGGACGAAGTCGCCGATATCGAAGCGCTGCGCAGGCTGGCCGGCTTCTCCGACCGAGCGACCAATGCGCTGGCAAATGCCGCCAACAACCGCATTGAACAGCAGCATATTACCGGCGAGACTTTCGACCGCATGCTCAGCCGCGAGTTGACCGAGTCGCTGGAAGAGCGCACGCGCCTGAGCATCCGCACCTTCCGGCGCACCAACGACATGCTCGCCTCGACCCGCGGCCTCGTGGCCTCCACTGGCGAGCGATTGACCCAGAGCGATGCGACAATCGCCGAATTGCGCTGGTGGCTGGGCAGGCTGGAGGCAGCCGCGCGCGCGACCGATCCGCGCCAAACGCCGATCCTAGAAGCGATCGCGCCGCTGGAAGATGGCGTCAAGAATCTGTCGGTGAACGAGGCGCTGCCGGCGCAACTGCACGAAGCGCTCGCCAACTTGACCGCCGCCACGCTCGCCAGCGACCAACTGGAAGACCTGGGCGATCTGCTGGTCGTGCAATTGTCCGAAGACTTGATCGGCGAACCCGACCAGAGCGACGATGACGAAGAGCTGATCAACCCGTCAGCCCGTGAAGCCGCCTTCTTGCGCGATATGTTCGTGCGCCTGCTGACGCCGCAATCGGTGTTGGATATCTACCAGCTGGGGCAAGCGCCAATGCAAGTCGCCATACGCGATGCCCGCAGCCTGGAAGCGTTGGCAGACGGCGTGCTGAGCGATGCTGGCGATCGGGTTACCTATACGATCCCGCGCGACGGTTGGTACATCTTCAGCAAAGATGCCGCCGAGGGACACACGGGCAGCGCCATTTTGGCTGTCGAGGGCGTATTCCCAATCGTTGAGCGCACGCTCAGCCCCACCGAATCGCGCTTTGTGCGGGTGAACGACAATACCTTCGTGATTCGCGATTCGCGCCCGCAGATTGACGGCAAGAACATTCCTTTTGTTGTGCTGATCGACAACCAATTCCGCGGCCTGCGCGATGTGCAGACTTATCTCATCCACTTCATTCCGCCTTTCTTCAACCAGGTCGAGGCGCTGCTGCTGCCGTTCTTCGTCACCGTCGTATGGGGATTTGTTTTTGGGCGTTGCCTGGCGCATATGCTGGGCGAGCAGTCGGTTTTTAACGCGCGCGAGAATCGTTTGGTGGTCGTGGCTTGGGCTTTTTCGCCCCTGTTGCTGTTGATCGCCTACTTCGTGTTGGTGGATGGCGGCGGCTTGATAGGCATTCCCAGAGTCGCGCTGCAACTCGCGGCGGCCTTTGGCGCTGTGGAACTGGCGCGGCGCATCGAGGCCTGGCTCCGCCGCAGCAACCCTGGCGAAGACGCCGAAGGCTCGCTGAATCGGCTGCTGCTGTATGGTTGGGTCGTTTTCCCCTTCGTCATGTATGTGATGGCATCGGGCGTGGGCGGTTTATCGGGCGCGGCATTGGCCAGCGGCTTGGCAGGCTTGCTCTGGCTGCTGGTGATGCTGTGCGTAGGCATGCTCTACCGCGGGGCGCTGGGTTATGCGCTTCTGGTTGGCGGATTCTTCTTGCCGCTGCTCGGCGGGCACATCATCAACATTGGCTGGGCGGGCTGGACGACCGAGTCCATTTCGTCATTGCTGCTGTGGCTTGCGCTGGCGGCTTTGGGCATGCTGGCAGGGCTGCGTGGCGAGGCGATGCGCAGCAGCCTGTCTCTGTCGGTCAAGCGCGCGGGGTATCTACTCGGCTGCCTGGCCTTCGTCTTTGTGCTGGTTGATATCAACTTGCTGGCTGGCGATGACATGTCGGGCTGGCTGGCGGGCGTGGCATTCGCGCTTTGGCTGGTCTGGATGTTTTTCAGCGGCGTCCTGCAGTGGAACTCGAACCGCTTCATCACTGGCTTGCTGCTCTTGACTCTGCTGTGGCTGGGCGCCTGGACATCGCTGGATCGAACATCGAGCCTGCTCTTCATCG
>DAOUJB010000043.1:0-14240 GCA_034423155.1 Anaerolineae bacterium
AGAAAGACCAGCGCCCCCAGCCCACAGCCAGCCAGCGCCATGAGCAAGCCGTCCAGCGAAAGCGCCTGCGTCAGCATGAGGACTGCGCCCGCCATCGCCAGCGAAAGCAGCAGACTGCCGACTGCGCTGCGAATGATCGCGCGGTCGTGAATGTCGGGGCTGCTGCCTTCTTCGGCCAACCTCCGCCGCATCAACCACCACAGCGCCAGCGCCTCGACCAAAGTGGTCAGCGCATTTGCCAGCGCCAAACCCGCAAACGCTCCCCGCGCCAGTTGCAGCGGATCGCCTATCAGCTGCACGAAGATCAGGCTGAGCGCGATATTGCTGAGCATGGCGGCAAGCCCCGCCAGCACCGGCGTCAAGGTATCTTCCAGCGCGTAGAATGCCCGCGAAAGCACTTCCAGCAGCGCGAATCCAGCCAGTCCCAGCGCATAAAAGCTCAATGCCCAGGCAACCGCCTGCGTGCTTTCCGCCGTCCATTGGCCACGCTGCAAGACGCTCACCAGTGGCTCGCCCAGCACAATCAGCAGCGCCGCCGCCGGGAAGGACAAAAAGAGCACATTGCGCATCGCTTGGGAAAGGCGGTCTTTGAAGCCGGCGTAGTCGCCAGCCGCCCGCAGCGCCGCCAGCGATGGAAAGACCGCCGATGCCTGGCTCTGCCCGATCATGCCCAGCACGAAGAAACACAGCATAAATGCATAGCGCAGCGCTACAAAGCTGCCCTCGACCATGCTGTTTGACAGCACGATATTGACATAAAAGTTGATCTGCACCACCGCCAGCCCCAGCACGCGCGGTCCCATCAAGCGCAGCACATCGGCCACGCCGGGCAGACGCGGCGCAAAGGACAAGCGCAGCCGCGAGCGAATCGTCAACAAGCCGGGCAGCTGAACCAGCAGATGCAGCGCGGCGCTGAGCACGGCGCCAAAAGCCAAGCCCATCACATTCAGGTCGCCGACTTGACCGACATCGGGGTGCGCGGGCAGGTTGGGCGCAATCACCAGCGCGCCGAGGATGATGCCGATATTGTTCATGCTGATAGCCAGGGCCGGCAGCCAAAATGCGTGGTGCGTCTGCAAGATCGCCATGACCAGGCCGCTGATGCTGAATATCACCGGCGTCAGCATCATCAGGCGAATCATATCGACCATCAACTGCTGCTGCTGTGCGGGTCGCTCTGCCCACAGCACGAGGCTGACCAACTGCGGCGCGAACAGAGCCACCAGTATGCTGAAGATCGCCGCGGCGCTGGCTGACAATGTCAACACGGCGCTGGCCAGTCGCCAGGCAGATGCCTCGTCGGCTTCGCGGATGCGCGCATATACAGGGATGAACGACGAGCCCAACGCCCCGCCCGCCACCAGCACAAAGACTGTTTCGGGCAGTTGCTGGGCAGCGGAGAAGACATCCAGCGCGGCGCCAGTGCCAAATTGCGAGCCGACCACGCCGATGCGCAGCAAACCTAGCACGCCGCTGGTGAAGAAGCCCACCAGCACGATCAAAGCCTTGTGCGCGATTTGGCGGTTGTCCAGCGCTTTGCTCATGCGCGCCTTTCGAGCAAGAGGGTCTATGGAAGCCTACGGATGCGCGAACAGGATTGCCACTTGGCAGCACAGCCGCATCCCTTATAATATACGCCTTTAGTCAGAACGAAACGCGCCGCTGTCGGCAGTTGCAAGGGACGAGGATCGAGATATGCAAGTGATTTTGTTGCAAGACCTGTACAAGCATGGGGTCACGGGCGAAGTGGTGAAAGTTGCCGATGGCTTCGCGCGCAATTATCTGATCCCGCGCAAGATGGCGATCCAGGCCACGCCCTCTGCCATGCGCCAGACAGAAGCCGTGCGCAAAAATGTCGAGGCGCGGCGTGCGCAGTATAATGATATGCTCAATGATCTGGCGCGTCAGATTGACGGCGTGGAGTTGATTTTTGGGCGGCGCGCGGCATCCACGGGCAAGCTCTTCGGCTCGGTCACCACGCAAGAGATCGCTGACGAATTGGACCGCGTGACCAGCGTGGATATTAATCGGCGGCGCATCAGCCAGCAAGCCCTGCGCGAAGTCGGCACGCACGAAGTGCCGGTGCGGCTGGGCAACGAACTTTCGCCCACACTCGTCATCACCATCGTGCCCGAAGACGAACTGCCCGAATTTTTGACAGCGCGCGAACGCGGCTTTATGGTCACCGCGGAAGAGATCATGATCGAGGGATTCCGATATCCCGACCCGCCAGAAGAGCCAAGCGAAGCTGCCGACGAAGCGCCGATGCCAAACGCAGAAGAATTGGTCGCTGAAGCAGCAGCTGGATAGTCGACAGTCCCCCCAGATGACCGCGCATTCCGACGCGGGCTTATTACACAGCCAGCCTAATTCCTCGCCGCCTGTGCCGAGCAGTCGGGGCTGTCTGATGGGAGCGCGCCGCTGATGGATGGTTATTCACTCGGCTTGATGCTGCGCGAAGCCCGCGAAGCCAAAGAGCTGGAAATCGACCACGCCGTCAACCAACTGCGCATACGGCGAGCGGTGCTGGAAGATTTCGAAAAAGGCGAATTCGAGCTGGCAGGCGTGCCCGAGGTACAAATTCGCGGCCTTCTGCGTATTTATGCTCGCTACCTGGCGCTCGACGAAGAGGAGATTCTGATCCTCTACGCCCAGGTGCGCAGCGCCCAGCAGCAAGGCAAGCAGCGGGGTTTGCGGCGGCGGACAGCGTCAGAAGAACAAGCGCGCCCGGGCACCCAGCCCCTGCAAGAAATACAACAGGCCGACCAGCGCTCGGCGGGTTGTAGGCGGGCTGTCCAGTCCTTGCTGATCATCCTGCTATCCTTGGCGGCGCTGGCGGTAATCGTCTTTGTAACGCTACAGATAGTCGACTTAGAAGGCGGCGCGCCAGGTGTGGTGGCGGCCACCCCTACCCCGCCAACCGCGACAGCCACGCCCCTGCCCACGCCGACCGTCCTTCCACCCAGCCAGACGCCATCAATCCGCGCTCAGTATACCGGCAGCGGCGTCTTGGTCAGCTTGTTGCTAACGCAGCGCAGTTGGCTGCAGATCAGCGTGGATGGCGCAGAACAATACAATGGGCTGGCGGCTGCGGACACGCTGCTGGAATACAGCGCGCTCGATGAAATCATTCTGACAGCGGGCAACGCCTTGGCGCTGGATGTGATCTGGAATGGCCAACAGCAGCCGCCCATCGGCTTGCGCGGTCAGCGGGCAGATATTCGTTATACCAGGGACGAGGCGACGCTAACGCTGGGACCGGGCAGCGAGCCATCACAACTGCCAATCAACCCGACGCCAGCAATTACGCGGGAAGTCGCGGAACAGCCAACAGCTGCGACCGCTGCGCAGACCGTGCCCGTGCCGGCTGCGGCGACAGAAGTGATACCTGCCCCGGCCATCCGCCCGAAAGCCAGCCCCGTACCGACCCAAACAGACCTGCCGCGCCAAGTCGATTCGCCGACCGCAACCATCGCTTCACCCAGCGACACGCCTCTGCCAAGCAATACGCCGCTGCCTAGCGATACGCCGCTGCCCAGCGCGACACCAACCATCGCCCAGACGCCGCTGCCGACCGCCATCTTGCCGCCGCATATGACGCAAGTGGGCTTGCCGCCCACCAAACCGGGAACATGAATCCATGCCGCTATTGCTAACAAAGCAATCATCCATGAAGATTTGATCAATTGGTCGACCAACAAGGGATGCTGATGACGAAACGCCCGAACAATGACAAATACTTCCTGCTCAGCCTAGGCTGTTCCAAGAACAGCGTCGACAGCGAGAGCATGGCACAACTGCTGCATCGACAAGGCATGAACGGCTGCGCGAATCCTGACGATGCCGAAGTGCTGATCGTCAATACTTGCGGATTTATCAACAGCGCCAAACAAGAATCGATCGATGCCCTGCGCGAACTGGCCGAAGCCAAGCGCCCCGACCAGTTGGTGATCGCGGCGGGCTGTTTGTCGCAGCGTTATGGCCAGGCGCTGGCGCAGGAAGTGCCCGGGCTGGATGGCGTCATCGGCACCCGCAGGTGGATGGACATCTTCGGCTTGATCAAGCGGTTGCGCGCGCGCAGACACCCCCAGCCGCTCTATCACCTGCCGGATGATGCGCTAGTCGTGGGACAGGATGAGCGCGGCGTGCTGCGTGCCAGTCTGCAGGGAACCAGCGCCTACCTGAAGATCGCTGATGGCTGCCGCCGTCCTTGCGCGTTCTGTGCCATCCCCGCCATCAAAGGCAGGGCCGTGAGTCGTCCGCTGGAGGCAATCGTGGCCGAGGCTGTGCGCCTGCAAAATATGGGCGTGCGCGAAGTGATGCTGATCGCGCAGGATAGCACCGATTATGGTTCTGATTTGGGCATGAAAGATGGCTTGGCGCGCTTGCTGGATGCCATTGTGGCGGCCGCGCCGGGCATTCCCTGGCTGCGCATCATGTACGCCTATCCGGGTTATGTGACGCCGCGGCTGATGCAAACGATGGCCAAGCACGAGCAAGTGCTGCCCTACCTGGATATCCCGCTGCAGCATGGCCACCGCGAAGTATTGAAACGCATGCGCCGCCCCGCCAAAGTCGAATGGGTCTACGAGACGATCGAAAAGCTGCGCGAGTTGATGCCGCGCCTGGCTTTGCGCACGACCTTCATCGTCGGCTATCCCGGCGAAACCGAGACGGAATTCGCGGCGCTGCTGCAGATGGTTCGCGATCTGCAATTCGACCGCGTCGGCGCGTTCACCTACAGCTACGAACCGGGCACGCCCAGCGCGAGCCTGCCCAACCAGGTCGATGACGATGTCAAGCAGGCGCGCTATGAACGGCTGATGGCGCTGCAAAGCACGATCAGCTTGCAGAAAAACCAAGCGCTGGTGGGGCAGTCCGTCGATATTTTGGTCGAGGGCCATGGCGCGGGCGAAGACGAAGCGGGCGAAGAAACCGGCGACATCATCAGCCTGGGCCGCAGCTACCGCGATGCGCCAGAGATCGATGGCTATGTGTTGGTGGAAGGCGAACTGCCGGTGGGCGAGATCGTGCCCGTGCGCATCAACGGCGCAACCACCTACGATCTCATGGGCACTGTCGATATCGGCGCGCCAGTGGTGATCGAAGCCGGCAAAATCTATAGCGAAGGCATGTTGGGCTAGGCGTTTGCACTCAATCCACGCCCGGCAGCAACTCATCGACCAGCTTTTGCGGCGACTCCAGCTTTTGTGGCAGCCGGTCGCGGAATATGGCGAAGTGGTCGAGATCGCGCGCGACATACGATTGTGGAAAATAGCGCCGAGCCTCGCGAATTACCTCAAATTCACGGTAGCGCCGCGAGATATGCGTCAGGAACAGTTGCCTGACATTGCATTCATTTGCCAGTTCGGCCGCCTGCCTCGCGGTGATATGTCCGACCTGGCTGGCGATTTCGCGGTCGGCATCGAGATAAGTCGCTTCGATCACCAGCGCATCGGCATCGCGGACGGCAGCGCATAGATCGTCCGTGCGTCCCAGATCGCCGGTGATGACCACTTTCGCCCCGCGGATGAGATCGCCCAGCACCTCATCGGGATGCACGACGCGTCCGTTACCCAGCACGATCGGCTGCCCGGCCACCAGTTGCGCGCGTTCGGGACCATGTGGCACGCCCAGCGCTGCGGCTTTGTCTGCCAAGAAGGGGCGACGGGAATCTTCCTCGAAGATATAACCATAACATTCCCGTCCGCGATGGCTGACCGGGAAGGCGCGCACACTGAACTTGCGGCCGCAAAACAAGGGCTTGCCGGGCAGAACACGATTGAAATAGATGGGCACAGGCGGGGCTTCGCGGCGGAAAATGACCTGGTAGACCAGCGCCTGCACCCGTTGGATGGCCGGCAGCCCACCCCAGATGTGAATCTCGTCCATGGCTTCCCAGCGGCAAAAGGTCGAAAGCAAGCCGCCCAAGCCCAGTATGTGATCGAGATGCGCATGAGTCAAAAAGATGCGGTTGAGTCGCTTGAAGCCAATGCCACTGCGCAGAATCTGGCGCTGTGTGCCTTCGCCGCAATCGACCAAAAAGCGCTGTTCGCCCGCCAGAACTGCCACTGCTGGCAAGCCCCGATAGATAGACGGTGCAGAGGCGGATGTGCCGAGAAAGACCAGCTCAAACACTAGGCATCGCTCGTTTCGGATTCTTCTGCGGGAACGACATCGATGGTATACAGAAAAAGTCGGTCGCCATGCGCTTGACCGTCTTTCAGCACGGGCAGCCGCTGGTCGAGGCGCTCTCGATACAAGCCCACAGAGATCGCATATTCGCCCGGCAGCGCGACCGCCGGCAACTGCAGCTGAGTCACCTGGATGAAGATATCGCGCTCGCGCAGGCGAGCCGGGTTTGCGCCCATGTAATGCCGGGTGACAATCGGCGTCACTGGGTCGGCCAGGATTTGTGTGAACTGGGTTACATCGGGCGGCAGCTCGCCATCGACGCGCCAATAGGTGATGATGTCGACGGTCTCGCCGGGCAAGAAGCTTCGCGACACATCGGGTTCATAACCCAGCAGGGTCAGGTTGCCGCCAAAGCGTATGGCTGGTGAAATCGGCTCGGGCACAGCTACTTCGCGCGCATAGGATACAGGCGCGGTTGTGGTTAGCGCGCCGGCCTTGCCAGCCAACTCCTCGACAGTTACCAGCTCGATGACCGAGTTGCGCGGAAGATCGGGGACGATGCTGTTGCCCAACGCGAGCCAGGCCTGCAGATGTGGACTGGCGGCCGCGAGCGCTTCGGTATCGAAGAACACAAGCCGCTGCAATTCGCCGCCGTTGGTCAGCAACAGGGTGTTGGCACAATTGGCTTCGTGAAAGGCCAGCGAGTCGCGATTCATCATGAGCAGCACTTTTTCCGCGTCGTTGAGCTTGGGCGAAGGCGTTTGGGATTGCCAGTCTGGTTTGCAAAATACGACCGGCACTTCGTCGCCTACATGGTCGAGGTAATGAGCGATCTGCCCAAGCTCGCCATTCGCCAGCTGCATAACTTGTTCGTTTTCGCGCCAATCGGCGACCAGGTCTTGCCAGGTCCAGATCAGGTTCAGCGCCAGCAGAGCCACCGCGCCAGCCAGCGCCATACGGCGGAAAAAGCGGTCGGAAAAGAGCTGAATGCGTATAAATGCGTAGACGCCCATGCCAAAAAACAGCGACAGTTGCGGCAGGATGACGGCCATGCGCGGGAAGTTTGGACTATCGGGCACGATGAGCGCTGCGGGCAAGGCCAGCAAGAACATGATCAGCAAGAGCATGAAACGAGGACGGTGCCGGCGCAGCACACAAGCAACAAAGCCGCGAACGATAGCAAAGGCGCTGATTATATCAACGAGCGGACGGCCCGGCAGGTTGTGCAATGGGTTGAGGTCGCCGGTCAGCACGATACCTTGCAAGCCCGCGATGATCGCGCCTGGCAAGTCTTCCCCATAAGCAGCCGCGATGCGCTGAAAAGCAGAAAACTGCGGCAGGTTGATCGTAGAAATCAGGTAGGGCATGCTAATGATCAATAGCAGCAAGATAGCGAAGCCGGTATAGCTGCGCCGCTGGCGAAACAACTGGTTGCGGATAAAAACCAGATGGGCGATATATGCCAACGCGCCGGCCACGATAAACAAACTCGAGGGATGCAGGTATAAGCCAACACCGAGCACAGTACCCAGCGCGGCGAAAGACACCACATTGGAAGTGACGACGCGGGTGCGGCGATACACGGGCAGCGAGCGCGCCAGAGCCAGCATGGCGGCCGAGACCAGAAAAGCCACCGTGACATCGCTGGAGACTGAGCGCGCCAACAGAATGCTGCTCATGTTGACAGCCACCAGCGTCGCCGACATGATGCCCACGAGCGGATTGAACAGATGATTGCCCAGCGTGAAAATGATGGCGACCGACAGCATGCTCAGCCAAACAGACAGGATGCGAAAGCCGATCGTGCCATCGCCGACCAGGGCTGTGGCAAAGGCGGCAAAGACATGATAACCGCCCTCGCGCCCACCATCTTCGCCGGGGAAGAAGACATAAATGTCGCCCTGGCGCACATTGTCGACCAGGCGGATATTGATAATCTCGTCTTCGCTATAGCCATGCGGCAAGCCAGCCAGGTAGCTAAAGCGCATAAATGCCGCCAGCAGCAGCATGGCCAGCGCAAGCACATAGCCCTGCCGGTTCGTCAGCGGCAGGTTGTATCTGGCTTTGGAAAAGATACTGGCATCGTCAGTCATGATCGTCCGCAGTATACAACAGATTGCGGCGAAACAATCGCTCGTGCTCAGGGACAAATCGGCGCTGGCACCAAGCCCAAGGCGGCCGGGCTGTCTGGTTGGCGCGCGGGAATGACAAACTCGCCGCAGACTTTGCGCATATTTGCCACATCAATATAGGCGCGGCGCGCATCGCCCGTATCTGGCTCGATGACAGACCACCAATATTCTTCATCGTCGGGTTGCCAGGCTGGATCTGGCAAGTAGATCAAAATCATCAAGCCGACCCAGGGCCGCCAATTGGCAATGACAAAATCATAGGCGCGCAGGATCAGCTCGGCCTGCTCGTCTTCGGAAACGCCGAACCAGGCATAATCGGCATTGGTGGTGTCGGTGGTATAGCCAAATTCCAGGATCGCCATTTGTCGGGCGTCATCATCGTGGCGCAGCATGATCTTGCGCAGGTCTTCCACGCGTCGGAAGGTGAACCAGCGATGCGGCGCTTGCGGATCGTCGGGTCCGATCTCGGGCGGGGCGAAACCAGGCGCGTGCACGCCGACGACATCAATATGCTGTTGGAAGCCGTTGCGGTACAGGTGGTCGAAGTAGATGTCGTCGGGCACAGCAGAGTCATCGTCGGTGCCGGTGGGTGCCAAGCCAGCCGATATCAGGATGACTTGCGGATCAACATGGCGAATCGCTTTGCTACAGGCAGCCAGCAGCTCAACATAGGCGGCGGGATCTGGCGGCGCGCCACCCCATTCACGGCTTAGATTGGGCTCGTTCCAAATCTGGAAGGCGGCGATTCTGCCTTTATAGCGCTGCGCCAGCATTTCGCAATAGCGCGCCCATAGCGCCAAGTCTAGCGGCGGACCATCCGCCTCTGGGTCGTGAGCATCTGGCCTTGCCCAGGCTGGGACTTGCCCCAAGCGGGCCACCAATCGCAATCCGCGGCGTTCGGCTTCGTGCACGATGCGGTCGGCTTTTGACCAGTGCCATTCGCCGGGCTTGGGCTCGATGTCGCGCCAGGCAAAGATCTGCTTGACATGGCTGAACGACATCAAGCGCACCAGATCGAGGCTCTTGCCGGCGGCATTTTCGTCCCACCACAAAAATGTCTGAACGCCATAGGTCAGCGAGGGGAAAGGCGCGTCTGTGATGGCACTGGCATGGAATGGGTCTCGCTGCGCAGCCTGGTTGCGCCAGACAGCCAGCCCAGCCAACCCAAGAATAATCAGCGCCAGACCGGGCACTGCGAGTCGCCAACGCATGCTAGCTGTTCGCGCGCGCCAGATAATCACGCTGCCAATCGCGCAGACTGTAATAGGCGGGGCGCAAAGTCTCGCCCGGACCAATCAGCGAATAGAGCACATTGTCGTCGGTGGTGGCATAGTTGGCAAAAGGACCATAGTCGAGGTTCCAGACGAATGCCAGCCACACCCAGCCCCATTCGTCCATGGCGGTCAAGGCTTTGGAAGTCCACTCCGCCTGCTCGGCCAAAGTGTTGTCCAGCGCAAATTCGAAGCCTTGTGGCGCGCCACCTAGGTCTTCGGCAGACGCCCAGCCAAAGGCGGTTACGCAGATTTTCGTTTCTGTGCCTTCGGCGCGGATACGATTGGCATAACCTTCCAGGGTGC
This sequence comes from Anaerolineae bacterium, assembly GCA_034423155.1. GTDB lineage: Bacteria > Chloroflexota > Anaerolineae > Aggregatilineales > Phototrophicaceae > UBA6055. Next base: position 9,845 of record DAOUJB010000043.1, read on the forward strand.
TGCGAAAGCTGAAGCTGGGGTGCTCTGATTCGCGATTGAAAGGACCGCGAAAGTTCGCATTGGCGTCCTCGGGGATTTCATTGTAGCGGTAGTCGGGGCTGACATTATAGCCGTTGTGATGCGCGCCGACACAATCCGTCCATTGCAGCAGCCCGCCTTCAATCAATTGGCGCATATACGAGATGTCGTCAAAAGCGGCGATGCCATCGTTGACGCCCGTGGGGGTCAGCGCACCGCTGATGATGATGATGCCGGGATCGATGACCTTGATCGTCTGGTATGTCAGCTGCAGCAGCGCCAGGTAGTTTTCCGCGCTCAAGCCCTGGGGAGATGTCCAGCCGCGGTCGAGATTCTGCTGATGCCACACTTCGATCGCGTGGACTTTGCCTGCGTAGCGACTGACGATCTCGGCCGCGAACTTGGCGAATGTCTGTGGATCGGCGGGCGGACCGTGGCGGCTGAGGTCTGCGCCTTCTTCGCGTGCCCAATCTGGCGCGGCAACGATTGTCAGCAGCAGCTTCAAGTCATGGCGGTGGGCGCTGGCGGTGACGCTGTCGAGCTCTGCCCAATCGTATTCCGCAGGCACAGCTTCAGTACGGTCCCAGTACACCAGATGCTTGACCCAGGGCAAGCGCAGATCGGCCGATACTGGGCTGTACAAACTCTCCTGGCTGTCATCTGTGATATCGGGAGCTTGCTGGACATGGATGCCGACCTGTAAGGCTTGGTCAGCGACCGGCAGCGAAGTCGGCTGCGGCGTGATGGTGGGCGTGTCGGTCGGCGGGGGGACAGCCGTGGCTTCGGCTTCCAGGTAGGGCGGTGTCGGGCTGGGCACGAAGGGCGTGGGCGTGAAGGTGGGCAACGGTGACGGGCTGGGCAGCACGACAACTGGCAGAATCGTCTCGTCCTGAGGCGGCGGTGAGCCCAAGGGCAGCGGATTGGCGGCTTCTAGGCGCAGTTCAGACGGATTATAGGTGAAATAGATGGCGAGGAAGGTTGAAAGAACCATGATGATGCTGACAGCCAGCCAGATCAAGACAAAGCCGCGAATCTGCTTTTGCACGGGATTGCTTACCATGAACTGCTCCTGTGCTTGGTCAGCGCGCTGCCGCCAGCGTTTGACAGGCCGGGCACGATCCATCTGGTCGAATTATGGCATAACCGCCCTGGGGATCGCTGTCATAGCGCGTAAAGTCGATATTCCAGACGATGAACAAGCGCACCGAGCCACTGTTGGAAGCCAGGATGGCGGCTTGGGCCAGCCAGTCGGCTTGCTGCTGGACGGTCGTGTTGGCGCCCCAGGCGAATCCCGAAGGCAAAGGACCATAGCCCTGCGAGGTAACATAACCCAATTCGGTAAAACAAAGCGGTCGGTCGGGGATTATGCTGAGGTAGCCGATCAGCATGCCGCTGTAAAAGTAGCGCGTGTAATAATTGTCGCGCGGGTCGCCCGTCGATTGGCTGGGCGGAACGATGCCTTCGTTATAGTGGACGCCGACGCAGTCCATATAGTCGACGCCGCCAGCCGCCACTAGCTCGCGCAGCCAGGTGTTGTCGGGCATGACTCGGCCTGGCAAATCCGTGCCGGTGGGCGCCGGAGCCGCGCTGATCACCAGCACATTGGGGTTGGCATTCTTGATCTGCTGATACGCCGAGCGCAGCATGTTCGCGTAAGCCGTGCCGCTGATCTGCCCTTGCGGCCATTCGCGGTCGAGGTTGGGCTCGTTCCAGACTTCGATGGCATCGGCACCCCAAGACGCCACGCGCCCCAGCCAATGGGCGAAGTCGCTCACATAGGCGGCCCCACCCCGAGCCAGATCTTCTGGATAACCCACCGCGCTGATGAGGATCTTGAAGCCTTGCCCGTGCGCTTGTTGAATCATGCTGTGCAAATCTTCCGAGCCGCTGTACTTGACCTGAATCTTCATCCAGGTCATGCCCGCCTGGCGCATAGCGTTGATGGCGCGCGGATTGCTCAAAGAATGCTCCTGCACCTGCCCGCCCAGTTCTATCGAGATATTGCCGACTGGCACCGGCGCAGACACGACAGGCGCGGGGTTGGTGGTCACGATGGGCGCGGACACAACTGGCACCGGCGTGGGCAGCGGTGTCGGCGTCGGCGTTGGCGTGGCTGTCGCGCGGAAGAGCGGAAGCACAGCCCCTCCACGCGCGCTGGCAACCCCGCGCTCATCGACCAGCGACCAGTTGACGGCGTAGTGGCCATCGGGCGCATCCAGCGTGGCGACCAGGCCCGCATCGGGGGGCGATTCGACTTCGCTGACAACACCGTCTGCACCAGCGATCGTCCAACGCGCCGAAAATTGACTGGGCGCTATAATTCGCGCCCGCTGAGCCACAAAGTCACGGATGGACTCCAGCAAGCTGTCGACAACAGGTATGGCATGCAAGTCGTAAAAAGCGATGCCGCCGATAGCCTGCGACTCGATGCGCGCGAAGTGATGTCGCAAGGTAGCGGCATCGGTCAGCCAGATGCGCGAGGCGGTCGCGCCAGCATCATCCACATAGTCCAGCATGGTGGCGCCGCTCTGCGCATCATAGCCGAAGCGCGCTCGGTAGCCATCCAGCGCAGCCTGAAAGACAGCGCCCGGTGGGAGCGAGCCATCGTGGCGCGCAGCAGCCGACTCCAGGACGAGATCGCCCAGGCCAGCAAACGCCTCGTGCCAACTGATCGGGCTCAGCTCGCCTGCCACTTCTTGGGCGGGCTGCACGCTGATGCCCAGCAAGAGCTTGTGGCGCGGGATAGACGCGCTCAACCGGCTCAACAGGCCATCGACTTCGGCGTAGGCGCGCGGATCGTCCAGTGGGCGGAGCTGCACATAATCGGCGGCCGCGCCAACAGCCGCCCAGTCATAAGCAGCGCTGGCATCGCCACTCGCCGGGATGACCACGCCCAGCCGCAAGCCCTGCGCCGAGAATGCATCCGCCAATGCGCGAACAAAGCCCGCAAAAGCAGCGCGCAAATCGAGGGGCAAGCCGCGATAGTCGATGAACAAGCCAGCGAATTCATTGAAACTGGCGACATCGCTCAACTGGCGTACATGCGCCGCGCGCAGAGTCGGGTCGGCCAGCAAGGCGGCGATTGTCGCGCTGTCGATGGCTGCGGGATCGACAAAGTTGCGCACCAGCGGCATGAAAAGATAGCCGGCATCGACGCTGCCACCTGACGCCAGGCTGCCAATCAACCCGCCATTGGCTGTCGGGCGCAATCCAGCCGGGCTGAGTATGTCGGCGATAGCGGCGATTGCGGGGTCGAGGTCCTGCTGAACTTCCTGCGCAATCAGCACGATTGGAGAAGATGCCACCTGCGCGAAGCTCCCCAGCGCCCGCGGCACGAAGTCCGCCCTGCCCTGCAAGCCGCGCTCGGATCGCTGCGCCGGGATGAAGCGCCAGCGTTCGCCATCCCAGCCAACCAGCGCCAAATGCGGCGGCGCAGCGTTGGGCAGCGACAGGTCAATGTGCAAGGCGGCGGGGGCTGTGCCACGCGAATCCAGCAGGTGGGGCGCAGCATAGGCGGACAGATGCGCGGGCAATCGGGATAGGGCTTGGTCGAGCAAGTCGGGCCGAGCGCTTTCGAGCTTGATGGCGAAATAGCTTGTGGTCTGGTCGCTTGGCAGAGCGATTGTGAGGCGCTCGTCCAGCGCGATTGCGGGCGAACCGGCAGTAAGCGGCGTGTAGGAGAGGGCGAGGATTCGCTCGGGTAGGCTGATGGGCGGCAAGAAGAGCGCCAGCGCGCAAAGACCGCCAGCCAGCAGAAGCGCCGCCATCGCAATGAGCCAGCAGGTGGCGCGGGGGTAGCGGGGTGGGGAGGAGTCCTTAGTCATCGAGGTTTAGGTCGCCGAGGGAGTTGATCATGGGTGAGAAGATAGACATCAGCTTCAAGATCACATTCGTTCATCACCAAATCTTGCAAGATATGGCATATTTTTTGGTATTCATACAATTATTCTTCTCCGGCGATTCTATTTGAACAGCAAGACCCACTAACTTGCACCGCCCCTGCGCGAATACTTGTAATCAGGACTTACAAACTTCTCGTCATAAATCCTGAAAACGCCAAGCAGGCGCTTGTACAAGTCGATGGCATCGTCATTGTCTGTGCGCAAGCCCCACAGGTACAGTCCGAAGGCTGCTTCCTTTACTTGGGCATAAGCCAGTTCATACACTGAATCGTACTTTGTCGGCCATGATTCGTTTCCAGCCGTCTTCATTGCCTCGCTCATACCTCGACACCTCCCCCCGCCCCCGCCACTGCATTCACCAATATGCGCGCGCGGCTGCGCAAACGCGACTTTCCCCAGCTGCCATCGCCCACCAGCCAGCCGCCCATGCCCACAGCCACCGCCCCCGCCTGGATCAATTCGCGGGCATTTTGGTC
>DAOUJB010000044.1:0-2647 GCA_034423155.1 Anaerolineae bacterium
GTAACCACGCTGTGAATCCGCGATTCGGGCGGGACATGCTCGCGCATATAATTGACGCCGGCATCCATCAGCATGACGCCATCGAGAGCGCTGCGACCCAGCCAGGGCGAGCCGCCGGCATGGGCAGCCACACCATAAAAATTGACGCGGAAAGAATTCATCGCCAGCGACGAGCCATTCCAAACGACATTGCTGTCGCCCGGATGCCAGGTGAGGGCGGCGTCCAGGTCGTCAAAGACGCCATCGCGCGCCATGAAAGTCTTGCCGACCAAGGTCTCTTCGGCCGGACAGCCATAAAAGCGGATTGTGCCCGCGATGTCCTGCGCCTGCATGGCGTTTTGCAGCGACAGCACAGCGCCCAGGCAAGCCGTGCCATACAGGTTGTGCCCGCAGCCATGCCCAGGCCCACCGCTTTCGATCGGCGACTTCGTGCTGGAAAGTTCCTGCGACAAGCCGGGCAAGGCGTCGTATTCGCCAAGGAAGCCGATGGTCGGACCGCCGCTGCCCCACTCGGCGATGAAGGCTGTGGGCATGCCGCCGGCACCCCAGCTGATCTCGAAGCCAGCCGCCGCCAGCTTGTCCGCCAGCAGCCGCGAGGCATAAGTTTCTTGCAAGGCGATCTGTGGATTGTCCCAGATTTGCTTGGCGATATAAGAAAGTTCTTCGTCCTGCTCGTTGATGTGCTGCAGGATTATCTGCGCAGCGTCCATGCTCGCCTCCCGTTTTGCAAGTTGTGAATGCCAAGTGATTTATCCGCGCTGGAGTATACCGCTTTGCCCGCGTGAAAGCAGCCCTTGTCGTCGCCGTCAGCGCCTATAATTCGTCGCGCAGCGGTATGACCAAGTCTTTGCGGAATGTCGTCAGCGAAACCAGTTCGCCAGCCTCGTCGATGACGAAGAGGTCTTCCACGCGCAGGCCGAAGCCATCTTCCGGATAATACAAACCCGGCTCTATGCTAAAGACATTGCCGATCTGGAAAATATCCTTGCGCGCCAGGTGACTGATGGACGGGCGCTCGTGAATGTCGATGCCCACGCCATGACCCAGGCTGTGCATATAGCCGCGGAGGGTCTTGGGATCGCTGCGCGAAGTGGCGTGTCCGCGCGCTTCAAAATAATCCTGCACAGTCTCCTGCATGATATGCGTCGGCTTGTTGAGCCCGAAGGACTCGACAGCGATATCAAAGGCTTCCATGACCGTGTCATAGGCGGTCTGCACTTCGGGCGGGGCAAAGCCGATGCACCAGGTGCGCGTCATATCGTGGTGATAGCCGCCGCCCAGCTCGCGCGGGAACAGGTCGAATACGATGGCTTGCCCGACTTGCAGCGGCATATCCGCTTCGCCGCGGCTGTGTGGCGAGCCGCCGTCTGCCCCCTGCGCGAAGATCATGCCGGGGTCTTCCAGCCCGCGCGACATCAGTTCACGCCGCACCAAGTCTTTGACCGCGCCGATGGTTGCGCGCTGCCCCGCCTCGTCCAGCAGGAAGTCGCCATCCCTGCGCAGGTCGGCGATGAAATCCCAGGCGGCTTGCATGACGGCGTTGCTGCGCTGCGCCACCGATTTCATGCGCGCGATTTCGTCGGCATCTTTAGTCAGCATGGCGGATTCGATGACAGTGGGCGATGCCTCCGCCACGAATTCATATTGCGATTGCGCGGCCAGCAACTGGTAGAGCGCGATGGTCTTGTTGACCTGCCACGCGCCATACAGCCCAACGCGGCCGCTCTGCACGCCGATCTCGCGCAACAGATCGCCGAAGAAGAGCGCAGTCGCTTGCGTCGCCTTATTTTCGGATTCCTTTAGTCGCTGGATGTAGCCCAGCTCGGCGGATGTCTTGACTGGCAAGCCGCTTTTTTGGGCTTCGGCGTATTCGATACCGCCGCAAACCAGCAACGTCTCGCCATCGCGCGCTTTGACGATTGTGCCGTGTGTGATGTTCGCGCCATTGCTGAGGTAATAGCGGGCGCTATTGAATTCTTCGCCACCAAAGACGATGAAGGCATCCAGGTCGCGCTCGTGCATTAGCTTGTCGATATCGGACTTCATGGTCGAATACTCCTTCGCCAAAACCCCAATCGCATGCCAAGTAGTAGGGGCGATACTTGTATCGCCCAAGACTACGCGCTGATTCTATCGCGGTCGACACAAGTGTCGCCCCTACAATTATCGCAATATATGGAAAGTTCTGACTGATGATGATTCTTCGATTCATTTAGGCGCAAACAACACCCGCTAACACTCGCGCCAAGTCCGATTCCTGCCCAGCCAGCACGGTGCGCGGATCGAGCAAGACGCGTCCGCCAGCGATGCGCGCGATAATGGGCGGGTCGGCACGACGCAGCGCCGCTTTCAACGTTTCTGGATTTTCGCTGTCCAAAGCCAGCAGCCAAGTCGGCAAGCTCGCGCCGGGCAGGCTGCCGCCACCAACTGTCGACTCGCCTTTTGTGACACTGCCGCCGCTAGCTCTTGCCCAGCGCTCGGCTGTTTCGGCAATGTCGGCGAGCGGGCGCGAAATCATCTGCCAGACGGGGATTCGCGCCAAGGCCTCGCCGCGCCGATAGTGCTCCAGCGTAGCCAACAGCGCCGCATAGGTCAGCTTGTCGACGCGCAACGCCCGCGCCAGGGGATGCGCCTTTAGCTGCCCGAC
>DAOUJB010000045.1:0-4138 GCA_034423155.1 Anaerolineae bacterium
CCGAGAACCAAGCCGATTTGGGCGATGTCAAGCAATATGTTCATGACAAGCGCAAAGAGTACCTGCTGCTGCGCTACATCTTCGCAGACCGCTTGGCAACAAAGCCGACCCACCATGTCGAGCATGTCATCCCGATTCAGCAGTTGCAACCTCTCAAGCCCAGCAAGGAAAAATGGCTCTATAACGCAATCGGCAACCTCGCGCTGATTGAAGACGCCGGCGAATTGAAACACAATATCGACACTTACATTACGATTCTGCGCCGCCGCCGGGATGCGGGCGAAATCAGCCAGATTGAGTTCCACAAGCAGTGCGCCGACTATGCCGACCGCCTGCTTTGCCCGACCCATATCATGCCCGACTCGATATCAGTCAACGCTTATGAAAAGTTTCTGCGACACCGCTGGGCAGAGCTCAAAGCCGCCTTCCTGAACCGATACAGCGATTTCATCCCGTCTGCAGAAGACGAAGTTACTTAGACATCGCTGTTTTCAGATCGCTCGTATATGGAGGAAACGGCCACAGATCATCTGGGAAAGCGCAAGTATAGGTATTGCGCCTAACGCCGCCAAAACCCCACAATCCGCCACAGCACCTGCCAGGCGCGCAAAATCAGCAGGTAGCCCTGCGTCTCGCTGTGGTTGTCGTGCAGTTTGCCGCCGCCGCTGCGCAGGTAGTGGCTTAGGTCCGCCACCGCGCCATCGAAATCCAAGCGTCGCGCCCGCAGCCGCCCCCGCGCCTCCCAGGCGGCCAGCAAGCCCGGATTCAAATCCAGCGCGCGCGTATAATCGGCTTCTGCTTCGGAGAAGCGCCTTGTTTCTTCGCAGCATTGCGCCCGCGCAAAGTAAGCGTCGTCAAAGTCGGGTTCGATATGGATGGCGGTTGTCAGGTCGGCGATGGCTTTGTCGCGCTGATTTTGCAGCTGCCGCAGCTTGCCACGCGCCAGGAAGGCTCCGGCCAGATACGGTTGCGCTTGCAGAGCGCGATTGATGCTCTGCTCGGCGGCTGCGTATTCTCCCATCCGGGTCAGCGCTTCGCCGCGACCGACATGCACAGCCGCCAGATCTCCCAGCCCCAGCTTGATGGCGCTGTCGAAAGCGGCGATGGCACCTGCATAGTCGCGGGCATCCAGCAGCGCCAAGCCCCGCTCGTAGTAATAGTCCTGCGGCGGATTCACGCGAGCCTCCCCTGCGTAGCTTTACTGTAGCGCAACATTATGTCCAAAAAGGTAATGCAACATAATGATGAAATGTCGTAGGGGCGAGGCGTTGACTCGCCCACTTGATGAACGACGACATTGCGGGCGAGTCAGCGTCTCGCCCACTTGATGAACGACGACATTGCGGGCGAGTCAGCGCCTCGCCCCTACAAATTTCGAATTTGAGCGGCGTTGCCCGTATGTTGCATTAAGATATTGGACTTACTGAAATCGCTCGACGGGTCGGCGGGCATGTTGCGGGATTGGGTAATGGGCGCGGGGCTATGCGTGTACAATGGTTGTCGATACCGCGCCTGCCCTCGGAGTTACGCTTGCGCCGCCTGCTCTTCGTCCTGCTCATCGTTCAAGCGCTCGCCAACCTGTTTTGGCTGTCGCCGGCTGCGCATTCCGGGCAAGTGGCCATCCCCTGGCTGATGCTGCGCGGCAAGACGCTCTTCGGCGATATTTGGGAACAGCATGCGCCGGGCAGTTCACTCTTGGCGGCGGCAGCCCAGTCTATCCTGCCACTCGATCCCGCCTTGGTCGCGCGTTTGTTGAATGCGCTGCTGGTCGCCTTGTTGACGCTGCTGGTCTATTGGCTGGCGAGGCGCTTGTGCAGCGAGGCGGCGGGCTTGGCGGCGGCGTTGGTCTTCGCCTGGTGGGCGCCCGTCTATGGCAATGTCTTGCTCTACTTCGACACGCTGCTGGCGCTGTGCGTATTGGCGGCGCTGTGCCTCTATTTCAGCCGCACACAGCTGTCACCGCGGCGCTTGCTGTTGATCGGCGTCTGCATGGGCGCGGCGACTCTTTTTAAGCAACATGCCTGGCTGGCTGTCGCTTTGGCAGGCGTCTGGCTGCTGCGCGATGGCTGGCGGGGAGTACTGATTTATCTGTTGGGCGCGCTGCTGCTGCCACTGCTGCAATGGATTGCGCTGGCGGCGGCGGGCGTTTGGGAACCCTACCTGTACTGGAATTGGACATTCAACCTCAGCGGAATGATGGACGGCGTGCCCCTGGATGGCGATTTTCTGCGCAAGCTGCTGCTGGGCGACTTGCTGATCTTGCCATTCGCGCTGCTGGCTTGGCGTCACGAGCGCCGCTGGCTGCTGCTGCCGCTGATGTGGCTGGCGGCCTTGAGCACGATCTATCCGCGCGTCGGCGAGATTCATGCCATGGCCCAGCTTCCATTCGCCGCTGTCATGTCGGGCATCGCCTTGGCGAAATTGCGCAGTGCCAGGCGCGAACCCCGCAACTGGGATGCGCCGCGGTTGACGCTGGCGGGCTTGGCGCTGGGCATCGGCATCGGCTGGCTATGGACGGGCGCGGTGAGCTGGCTGCCGACCCAACTGGGCGCGGGCGCGACCCTGGGCTATGACGAATTTCGTCCGCTGGCAGACGGTCTAAAAACGCGCGCGCAGCCCGGCGACACGCTTTTCATCTTGCCACAAGCCGATAGCACGCCCCAGTTGCATCCGCTGAGCGAGCTGTCGCCGCCTGGCACCTGGATCAAAGGCTGGCGCTGGTATTTCCGGCCGCCGCATGTCTTGCCCCAGCTGAAGCGCGAATGGGGGGAGACGCCGCCCGACTGGATTATCGTCTTCCCGGATTTGCTGCCGGCTGGCGCGCCGGGCATCTATGAATTGTTGGACATCGTCGAGAAAGAGTACACGCTGATTTCCAGCGAAGACGACATTTATTGGCATGGTCGGGCGGATGTCTATGGGCGCGCGCCGTGATCCAGCTGTCGCCGAGTGGGCAGGCTGTTTATCGGCTGCTGTCGCTGCAGGTGGGGCTGGTCGCGCTGTATGGCGGTTGCGTCTTGCTGGGCGCTGCCTATGCGCTGCCGGGCAATCCGCTGGCGGAGCTTGTCGCCGAGTCGACAATCAAGGCGCTGACCAATCGCGCATTTGACCTGGCGCTGCTGTCGGGCTTGGTCGCGGCGGGCCTGCTGATGGCTGGGGCTGCGCTCTCATCGCGTTGGGCTGGCTGGCTGTCGCGCGGCTGGATTGCGCTGGCGCTGGGCAGCCTGATCGCGACTCCGCTTGTAAGTCAGTCGGCGCTGTCGATTGCGCTGGCGATCGGGACTTTTCTGGCCGCGTTACTGCCGAAATCCGCCGATCTGCCCGGTCGAGGCATCCAGCGCGTGTGGCGGCTGGGCATGTCTCTGGCTGCGCTGAGTTTGACTTTGCCGCTTCTCAGCGACTCCGCGCCTGTTGCAGCGCTGCGGGCTTTCCAGCTGCAAGTCGCTTTTGCCTTTGCCTTGCTGAGCATCGTCTATTGGCTCTTCGGAAGTTTCAGCCGCGTCGAGCCAAGCTGGGCACGCGACAGCCTGCGCACCTGTTCGGTCTTGCTGTTGCTGGGCGGTGGTCTCATGTGCGCGGGGCGTTTGGGCTTGTCTGCGCCGATTGCGCTGGCGGCGGGCGCGCTGGTGTTTTTCTGCTTCGTCATCATCGCCTCACACTGGGTTCGGGCGATCAGCCGCCGCGATGAAAATGCCACCTTGTCGCCGCATTGGCTGGCGCTGGCGACCCTGCTGTGGCTGGTGAATGGCATGCTGGGCGCGTTGAGCATCCAACCGGGCATCCAGGCGGCGATGCGTGGCGGCGAGCTGATGGCGGCGCAGGATTGGCTGGCGGGCTGCGGGCTGCTGTGCGTGTCGTTGGCGCTGGTCAATCAGGCGGCCAGCGATTTGCGCGGCGACAACCGGCGCATTACTGGCTACATCCCATTTTGGCTGTGCGGTTTTGGCGCGGCGCTGGCGGCCATCTTCCAGGCGGGGCGAGGTCTTCTCCAGCATTATCTGCGCGCCGAGGCCACCGCAGAATTGCTGCTGCCTTTGAGCGCGCTGTGGATGGGTTGCCTGCTGGCTTTTGCGGCGGGATTGCTGATTTATGCGCTGGGATATCTGGCGCGCAAGCCGCGGATCCGCGTGCTGGCGGA
>DAOUJB010000046.1:0-2377 GCA_034423155.1 Anaerolineae bacterium
CAAGAAGCCGGCGGCGTCGAGCTGGAACTGATGCAGGTCTACACGCCCGAAGAGCTGGAAGAATACAAATCGGTGCAGGGCATATAGATGGACGCGATCGACTTGCTGCGGCGACTGGTGCAGATCCCCTCGCCCAACCCACCTGGCGACACCCGCTCCATCGCCGATTTCGTCGCGGACGAGATGCGCGCCAGCGGCTGTCGGGTGCGGCAGATTGCGCCTGCTGCGAAGCCCGAAGCGCTCAACACCATCGCGATGCTGGGCGAAGGCGAGCCGCGCATCATGCTGCATGCGCACATCGACACGGTGCCCATCGCCGCCGACGAAGCCCGCAGCTGGCATGTCGATCCCTACGCTGCGGTCGTCAAGAACGGCGCGCTCTATGGCAAAGGCAGCATCGATGACAAAGCTCCTTTGGCTTCCATGATGCTGACGATGCGGCAGATGGCTGCGCGAGACTTGCGTGGTTCGCTCGTGCTGGTGGCGGCTGCGGAAGAAGAAGTGGGCGGGCAGCTGGGCACGAAATGGTTGGCGGACGAGGGACATCTGCCTCCCTGCGACTTCATCATCGTGGGCGAACAGACCGCCAACCGCGTGGCCACAGCGCACAAGGGCGTGCTGCGGGCGACTGTGCAGGTGCGCGGCAGATCGGTGCATGCCACCAACCCCGACCGCGGCATCAACGCCATCGTGGCCATGGGCAAAATCATCGGCGCGCTGCACGATTATCACGGCGAGCTATCACAGCGCCAGCACCCCATGGTCGGCTGCCCGACATGCAATATCGGCGTCATCAACGGAGGCAGCACCGCCAATGCCGTGCCCGACAACTGCGCCATCCAGCTCGACAGGCGCATGATCCCGCGCGAAGACCCATCACAGGTGCGCGCCGAGCTGCAAGCCGTGCTGGACTCGGTGGATATCGCGCCGGCCAGCGCCAGCCTGGACGACTTTGTCTTTTCCAACTGGTTCGAATCGAGGCTGGAAACCGAGCTGGGACAGGTCTTTTTGGATTGTGTCAGTCGCGAGCTGGGCGCGCATCCTGGCCCCATCGGCTATTTGCCGGGCAGCGATGCCAAGCATCTGATGGACCTGGCGCGCGGCGATATGATCATCTTTGGTCCCGGCAGCTACGAAGCCGCTCATGCCGCCGATGAACATGTGCTGCTGGCGGATTATGCGGCGACGACGGCGATCCTCTGCGATTTTGCGGCGCGCGTTCTATAAACAGGACAAGCCTTGCCATAGAAGGTAGCGCGAGTAAGTCGTGAAACAACAATTTGCCACAGAGGCACAGAAGTAAGACCAATAAAGTAATGCAACAATATGAAGGATCATCGTAGGGGCGATACTTGTATCGCCCACATGATAAACGGAGGCTTTTTGGGCGAGACAAGTCTCGCCCCTACAGATTTCGAATCAGAATAGCATCGCCCTTTTTCGCATGACTTACTTGGTGCTACTGAGACACAGACGGACAGGAGAATTCATTTGAACATCGACACCCTCATCACCAACGCCGATGTCGTACTAGAGAGCGGAATCACTCGCCTTGACCTGGGCATCCGCACTGGACGCATCGCCCTGCTAACCAGCGATTCGACCGGCATCCACGCCGACCAGACCATTGATGCCGGCGGCAAGCTGCTGCTGCCCGGCGCAATCGACATACACTTCCACTGTCGCGCGCCGGCTTATCCCCAGCGAGGCGACTTCGCCACAGAAACGCGTGCGGCCGCAGCTGGCGGAGTCACCACCATCTTCGAGATGCCCATCAGCAAGCCCTGTTGTGCCACTGGCGAGATCTTCCGCATGCGCAAGGCTTTGGCAGAGCGCGACAGCTATGTCAATTTCGGCTTGTATGGCGCGCCCGGTTTGCTCGACCGCGAGGAGATCGCCGCCATGGTCGATGAGGGCGCGATTGCCTTTAAGATCTTCATGACAGCTGCGCCGAAGGGCCGCGATGACGAATTTGAAGGGCTCTGTTTGCCCGATGTGCCGCAGCTATATCAGGCGCTGCAATTGGTCGCGGAAACGGGTTTGGTCTGCGCGGTGCATGCCGAAAATAATCAACTGCTGGAATGGCACACGGCGCAGTTGATCGCCGCTGGGCGCAATGATGTGCCGGCGCATGGCGAATCGCGTCCGCCGCATGTCGAGGCGCTGGCTATTGCCACGCTGTTGACGCTCAACGAGAGCATCGGCGCGCAGCTGCATATCGCTCATCTTAGCTGTGCCGAGGCTTTGGCTGTGTTTCGCCGCTACAAAGCCACGGGATCGACCGCCAGCGCAGAAACTTGCCCGCACTACCTGCTCTTCACCGAAGACGACCTGGCGCGCGTGGGTCCCTATGCCAAGATCAACCCGCCCTTGCGCA
>DAOUJB010000047.1:0-1827 GCA_034423155.1 Anaerolineae bacterium
CGGGCGCAATCGGCTCGCTGGTCATCGGCGCGCTTTCCGACCAGATCGGGCTGGCGCAGACCTTCCAGATCGTGGCGGTTGTCATCGCGGTGGCGGGTTTGCTGAGTCTGCTGTTGCCGCGCAAGAGACTGGCGAGCGCAACATAAACAAACCTTAACAAAGTAATAAGACAAAGGTAGTCATGCGCAAACGAGGAACGCCGCTCATATTCGGAACATGTAGAGGCGATACAAGTATCGCCCAAAACGCCGCCCGTGTACATGCGGGCGACTCAAGAGTCGCCCCTACGACATCGCAGCCTGATGTTGCATGTCACTATTGGTCAGACTGAGGACACAGAGAGGGGGCGCTGTTCGGCAGGCGAGGCATTGCCCCCGCGCCCGCGGCAGAGCAGGCCGGTTTAATCTGCCCGCGCCGCGCCGATTGTGGTTAAATGCAGCCATGTCCAAGCTGCTTTACATCTCGCTGATGCGCCTGCCCACAGAAAAAGCGCACGGCAGCCAGATCATGCAAAATTGCGAAGCCTTCGCCGCGGCCGGCTGCCAGGTGACTTTGTGGGTGGCCCGCCGCTGGAATACGCGCGAGATGCGCAAGATCGGCGATGCATACGCCTGGTATGGAGTCCAGCCCAACTTCCGCATCCGCCGCGTGCCTTGCATCGACCTTTTCCCGCTTTTCCCCGCCGAAAGCGCCGCCTCGCGCATGGCTTTTTATGTGCAGGCGTTGTCGTATGCGCTGGTCTGCGCCTTGATGCTGTTGATTGCGCGCGCCGATATCTATTACAGCCGCGATGAAATCCTGGTGTGGCTGTTGGGCTGGCTGAAGCCGCAGCGCAAAATCGCCTACGAAGCGCATCTCTATCCGCCTGCTGGCCGAGGCGCCAAGCTGCAGCAGCGCGCCACCAGCAATGCCGGCAGCATTATCGCCATCACCGCGCCGCTGCGCAACGACTTGATCGCCCATCGTCGCGCCAGCCCTCGGCGAAGCATCACCGCGCACGATGGCATCCGCCGCGCCCGCTTTGTCGACTTGCCGTCACAGCCCGCCGCTCGTCAAGAGATCGGCTGGGATGAAAATGCCTTCATCGTCGGTTATGTCGGACGCCTGCAGATGATCGGCATGGACAAAGGCGTCGGGGGCCTGGTCGAAGCCCTGGCTGCTGTGCCGGGCGCGCACCTGGCGCTGGTGGGCGGACCAGCAGAAATGGCGGAGTCGCTGCGCGAACGCTGGCATGGGCTGGGCTTGCTGCGACAGCGATTTTTGTACGCTGGGCAAGTGCCGCCGGCTGCTGTGCCCCTTTATCTGCGCGCAATTGATGTCTGCGCCATGCCGCACCCGGACACAGCGCAATTCGCCAACTACACTTCGCCACTCAAGCTCTTTGAATACATGGCGGCGGGCCGCGCCATTGCTGCTTCGGATTTGGCGTCGTGGGCGGATGTACTGACGCACGAAGAGACCGCGCTGCTGTTGCCGCCCGACGATACCGCAGCCTGGTCGAATGCCATCCTGCGACTGCGCGATGATCCGGCGCTGCGCGGGCGTCTGGGCGATGCCGCGCGAGAAAAAGCGCTGGCCCAATATACCTGGGATGCTCGCGCAGGACTCATCTTGGCGCATATCGGGCGCAACAGCTGAGACCTCCACCCCGAGAGAAATGGTACGCTTTTTAGCCAGCTATGCTACAATCGGAGCGGATAACAAACGCGGAGGAATTCTCATGAGATATGCATTTGCATTGTTATTGGCGATGGCTTTGGCGCTGAGTTCTCTTGCACAAAACGGTTATATGATTCGCTTGGATACCGAAGCAAACCTGCGCGCATC
>DAOUJB010000048.1:0-5195 GCA_034423155.1 Anaerolineae bacterium
GCCACGCCTGACTTCGTCGATATTCGCAAGATCGCTGTTATGATGCGCATGGCGACAAATCCTAATGTATGAGTCATTATAGCAATTAAAGTGCCATTTCTCGAATTTGTCAAGCGATTGGGGGAAGATTCGCCCAGGGCAATCACGGCAAATTAGGTTTGCCACCGAGCGCGCCGAGAATTCGCTGTATGGACATGCTGCTTATGGCTGCGCGTTGTGCAACTGTGGCGCGCGCGCCTGCCGCCAGCCCGCCTGTATCATGCGCGCCAAACTTGCTATAGAATTAGCTTATGATTGACAGTCGATCGGGCGGTTTGCGACAATGCGCAGTCTGGTGATGAAATTCGGCGGCAACGCCTTGGGCACGGTCAATGCGCTCAGTCAATTGTTGAGCATCGTTATGCAAGAAACGCAACGCTGGGATCGGGTTGTGCTGGTGGTTTCGGCGCTGGATGGCGTCACCGATATGCTGCTCGAAGCCGCCCGACTGGCACAGATCGACAACCTGCGCGCATATCGGCGCATCGCTGCCAATTTGCGATCGCGCCACTTCGCGCTGGTGGACGAGCTGCCGCTGGATGCGCCCGCCCGCACGGCGCTCGGCGCAGATATCGACCAACTGCTTTCGCAAATGCTGGATGCCTGCCGGACCATCGCCAAAGACTTGAGCGACGAGCTGCTATCCAGCGCCAGCGATGAGGTAGTCGCAGTGGGCGAGCAGCTCTCGGCGCGGATCATCGCGGCGCTGCTGCGTCACCAGGGCCTGCGCGGCGCGGCGGTCGATAGCAGGGGCCTCATCATCACCGATGCCGTGCACGGCAACGCCAACCCCGACTTTGAACAGACCGCCCGGCGCATCCAAGAACGCCTGTTGCCTATGTTGCAGCGCGATATCGTGCCCGTTGTAACCGGCTATATCGGCGCGACCCTCGCTGGCGAAACCACCACCCTGGGGCGCGGCGGCACCGATTACACCGCCTCGGTCATCAGCGCCTTGCTGCCCGCCGATGCCTTGTGGATCTGGACGAATGTCGCTGGCATGATGTCTGCCGACCCGCGCGAGCTGCGCGACGCCCGCGTCATCGCCAGGCTTAGTTATGATGAAGCCGCCGATCTGGCTTATTTTGGCGCAAAGCTGCTGCACGCTCGCATGATCGCGCCGCTGGCAGAGCGACAATTGCCGCTGCGCATCAAGAGCATCTTCGCGCCAGATGCCGACGGCACGCTGGTGGCCGATGCGTCAAAATCGGGCGAACCGCAGCTAAAAGCGGTTACCAATGTGCTGGGATTGTCGCTGAGACGGCGCACTAGCGGCTCTCTGGCAGGCGTCAATCGGCTGGTCGGCAACACGCTTTTCAAGACCTTGGGCATGCGCTCGGAAGTGATGATCGCCTCGCAATCCAGCAGCGGCAGCTTCTTGTGCCTGGTCATCCCGACCAGCATCGGCATAGACGGCGTTGACCGCCTGCAGCGCGCCCTGCAAGCGAAAATGGGCGAATACCCCGAAAAGATGCCCTGGCAGATCGAAACCGTGTCGCTGGTGACCGCCATCGGCAGCCGGCTGGACAACGCTCCTCAGTTGCTTGGGCAAGTGTTGGGCGCGCTGGCCGGGATTGAGATCCTGGCGCTGTCTTTGGGCGCGTCGCATTGCAGCATCAGCGCGGTGGTTCGACAGGCAGACGCGCGTCGAGCTGTTGCCCAGATTCACGCGCTGGTGCTCAAAAGCGGCTCAAATAGCGGCTGAGTTCCCACTCGGTGACCTGGCTGTTATATTCGGCGCATTCCTGGCGTTTGGCGGCGATATAGCGGTCGCTGACATACGGACCGAGCGCGGACAGAATCACATCATCGTGGCTGAGGGCGTCCAGCGCTTCGTCCAGCGACTGTGGCAGCACAGCGATCTGTCTCATGCGGCCCGGCGCGCCTTGCATGAGCGTCTCTTCCATGGGGTCGGGCAGGGGCATCTTGTGGCGGATGCCATCCAAGCCGGCTTGCAACATGACAGCCATGGCCAGGTAGGGGTTGGCGGTC
Organism: Anaerolineae bacterium; assembly: GCA_034423155.1. Classification (GTDB taxonomy): domain Bacteria; phylum Chloroflexota; class Anaerolineae; order Aggregatilineales; family Phototrophicaceae; genus UBA6055. Next base: position 2,032 of record DAOUJB010000048.1, read on the forward strand.
GGGTCGGGACAGCGCAGCTCCAGCCGCGAGTGGTATTCTTTGCCTGGCGCGGTGCTGGGCACGCGGATGAGCGCGCTGCGATTGACATGCGCCCAGGTTACATGGATAGGCGCCTCGAAGCTGGTGCCCAAACGCTTGTAGGAATTGACCAAGGGCGCGAGGACAGCGCACATGGCGCGCGCGTGTTCCAGTTGCCCAGCCAGAAACCAGGTCGCCGTTTCCGACAAGCCATATTCGCTGCTGCTGTCGGCGAATAGATTCGCGCCGGTATCGGCATCGTGCAGGCTTTGATGCGTGTGCATGCCCGATCCCGGCATATTCGCATGTGGGCGCGGCATGAAAGTGCAGTAATAATCGAACTGGCTGGCGACGGACTTCATGGCGATGCGCGCCGTCAGGATATTGTCCGCCGAACGCAGGGCGTCATCGTACTGAAAGTCGATTTCATGCTGCCCGCTGCCCGTCTCGGAATGCGTCGAGTCGACGCGTATTTCCAGCGCGTCCAATGTCAAGAGCATGCGCCTGCGCAGGGAGCGGATGGGGTCGTCGGGGATGTCGAAGTAGCCGGCGATGTCGCCTTGGGCATCGACCTGTGGCTGCCCGGAAGCATCCAGAGGAAACAGAAAAAATTCCAGCTCCATGCCGGTTTTGAAGAGCAGGTTCATTTCCCGTGCCTGCTGCAGCGCCCGCTCGAGCACATTGCGCGGATCGCCAATGAAAGGTTCGCCATTTTGCGTGCGGATGGCGCAGATGAGGCGGGCGGTCTTTTCGCTGCCCTCCGTCCAAGGCAAGACGACAAAGCTGCCGGGATCGGGCATCAACATCATGTCGCTCTCGGCGACGCGGGCGAAACCTTCGATCGCCGAGCCATCAAAATGCGAGCCGTTGACAAAGACATTTTCCAGCTCGCGGGCCGGGATGGTGACGCTTTTGACCAAGCCGGTGATATCGGTGAACCACAAAGCGACGAAGCGCACGCCTTGCTCGGCAACTGTCGCCAGGATGTCGCTGGATGATGTCATCATTCGTTCCTGCTTATACCGACAAGATCATTCTGCAACTGGCGCGCCCAACATGCCCCAGCGCCGCAGCAACGCATCCACAGCCAAAATATAGCCGTGCCAGCCGAAGCCCGCTATCTGCCCCAAGCACACGCCCGCCAGCAGCGACTTGTGCCGAAAGGCTTCGCGCCCATGCACATTGGACAGATGCACTTCAATGACCGGCAACTCTATGGCGACGATGGCATCACGCAGAGCCAGCGAAGTATGCGTATAGGCGCCGGGATTGAATACCACGCCATCCGCCCAGTTGCGCGCTTCGTGCAGATGATCAACCAGCGCGCCTTCGTGATTGGATTGCGCAGCCCGCAATTCAATTTCGTATGACGCGACATGCTCTTGCATCGCCGCGTCGATGTCCGACAGTCGCCTGTTGCCATAAATCTCGGGCTGGCGCGTCCCCAGCAGATTCAAGTTGGGTCCATGCAGCAGCAGGATGCCTTTTGTCATTTGCCATTATCCTAAACTCAAAGCACAGCCATGATGTCGTCTTTGGGCAAACCGCGCACCACCGCCGCCTCGCCGATTCGCTTCAGCACAATCAGCCGCGATTCGCCCGCTTGCCACTTTTTGTCAGTCGCCATCGCCGCATACCAGCGCTCGCGGTCGAGGGCGATATCGGTGGGCAAACCGATCTGCCAGAATAGCTTTTGGATCCGTGCGACTACATCCTCAGAAATAAAGCCAAGATTGCGCGACAACATCGCCGCGCGCACGATGCCGATCGCCACAGCTTCTCCATGCGGCACAGCGTATCCGGTCACTTTTTCGATCGCATGCCCAAAAGTATGCCCCAGGTTGAGATGAGCGCGAATGCCCTGCTCGTATGGGTCGATCTCAACAACATCGATTTTGACTTGCACCGCCTGTCGCACCAATTCGTCGGCTCGCTCGTGCCCCCACAGGTCGGCATCCAGCAAGCCAGGCAGCGCAATCAAACCATGTTTGACCACTTCGGCCATGCCACAGCGCCATTGCAGCGGCGGCAGCGTCGCCAGGACATCGGTGTCGATGAGGACAGCGCGCGGCTGTTTGAAAGCGCCGACCAGGTTTTTGCCCTGTGGCAGATCGACGCCCACCTTGCCGCCAACGCTGGAATCGACCATGGACAGCAATGTCGTGGGGATTTGCAGCAGCGGGATGCCGCGCATATAGGTCGCCGCCACATAACCAGCCGTATCGCCGATCACGCCCCCGCCCAGCGCGATGATGACAGTGTTGCGGTCCGCGCCCATTTCCAGCAGCGAGTTGTATATGCGCGTTACGGTGGCGAGGTTCTTGTGCGCTTCGCCATCGGGCAGCACGATCATCTGCGCGTTGGGCAACTGCTCGGTCAGCATTTCGCCATAGAGCGGCGCGACAGTCTCGTTGCTAATCACCGCGACAGGCCCGCTCAAGCCCAGCGCCTCGATTTCGTTGCCAATGCGCGACAGCACCCCCGGTTCAATGCGAATGGGATAGCCGCCTTCGGGCGTTTTCACATAAAGCGCGCCCTGCTCCAGCGCTGCGATCTCGCCGGCGATCATGCTTGCTGTTTTGCCTGCGGTCACGATCTGCTGCGGGATGCGGGCATAGATCGGCTTGCGCGCGTCATAGAGCGCAGCCCAATCCGCCGCCAGCGGACGCTCGAGGCTGTTGGCCAGGCGCGCGCTCAGCTCGGCTTTGCTGGCATCGAGGCAATAGACGCTGCACTGCTGCATCAGCATCTCACGGACATCGTCGGCGATCAATGCGCCACCACCAGTCGCCACCACCAGCCCACGCCGCAGCGCCAATTCCAGCGCCAGGGATCGTTCCATCTCTCGGAAGCTCGCTTCGCCTTGCCGCGCGAAGATATCGCGAATGCGCCTGCCCGCCCGCGCCTCAATGACGCTGTCCATATCGACGAATTCCCGCCCCAGCCGCGCCGCCACAAGCTCGGCGACAGTCGTTTTGCCGCTGCCCATGAAGCCGGTGATGACGATGTTGCGCGCGCTGCTCATAGCTCGTATCCGAAGCGCCACTCTATATTGTCCATGGGCAGGTCTTCTATTTTGTTGCGGCGCAGGGCTGCAAATCGCGGCAGCATCTCGTCCAGGCTGTCGCCGCCCAGCTTCTCCAGCA
>DAOUJB010000049.1:0-9660 GCA_034423155.1 Anaerolineae bacterium
CCACACGCCCTTTTGCTGTTTCGTCCGTTTCGACTACAACAAGCGGAAACCTCCATGCTGCGCGCCTATGCGCATCATAGTCATAGTCATCGTGCTAGTCATGCCGGTTGTCGTGCTGACCATGATTCCGCTCGCCTTCCGCGAATACACCGTGAGACTATCGCCATTTGCGCATAGTGTCAAGGACAAAATGCAATGCACACCATATCGAGCCGAAACCAGCAGCCCTATCCGCGCAGAGCCATTGTGCTACAATCGCGCTTTCATCAGCAGTCGCAGGAATTTCAAAGTGGCGACAGCAACGATAACCTCTGGAACGAGCGAAGGCGCATCTATTGGGCGCAGATTGCCTCTGGTCTGTTTCATTTTACTGATGGCATTGGTCGGCGCAAATCTCTTGCATGCTTGGCTCGCCCGGCAAGAAAAGCTGCTTACCGGCACGCCCGGCGATCTGCTCTTCGCCGCCGCATTTGATGGCTTCCTGGACGACTGGACGCTCTATGAGGGCAGGCAGCGCGCGGCCATCGTGGATGGCGAGCTTGAGTTGGCTGTCGCTGCAGCGCAAACGGCCGCCTGGTCGACAGCGCAGCACAACTTCAGCGACTTTGACATGCAAGCGACGGCGCGCGCAATCGCCGGACCAATCGACAACGCTTTTGGCATCCTGTTTCGTCTGAATGATGCCCGCGCAGACACCTGTGATCTGCCCGCGATCGTCCTCTGCGGCCTGGAAGCGCTGGTGCCGCTGGCTGGCGCTGCACTGCGACAAACGCTTGGCGAACCGCCAGCCGACCGCTATTTTGCCTTCTTGATCAGCAGCGATGGTTATTATTCGCTGTGGCAGGTTGAAGCCGGCTCGGCACACCTGCGCAGCGCCTGGATCGCTTCGCCGCACATCCGTCAAGGGCTTGAAGCGGAGAATGTCATCCGCGTCATTGGCGCTGGTTCGGCATTTCGCTTTAGCATCAACGGCGCGCCTGCATTGCTCTGCCTGCCCGATGCTGCCGATGGCGTGAGCACCTATTATGCCGGCGACTGCGTGGATGGCACGATGAGCGATGCCTTTGTGGACGATTCGCTAGCGAGTGGAGCGCTGGGTTTGATCGCCCAATCGACAGCCAGCGGCGGCGGTGGCGTGGTCGCTCGCTTCGATAATGTGCTGGTCTATGCGCCGGGCGAACGCAGCGGGGATGCCAGATTATGAAAGTGCATTTGCGCATGGTTGGCTGCCGGCTCAACCAGAGCGAGATCGATAGCATGGCGCGGCAATTCCACCAGCTGGGGCACGAGGTGGTCGATAATCCCGAAGAAGCCGACCACTTTGTGCTGAACAGTTGCGCGGTCACGCAAGAAGCCACCAAAACCAGCCGCAAGCTGATTCGCGACTTTCACCGCGCCAACCCGACTGGCGAAACAACAGTGACCGGCTGCTATGCGCAGATCGCGCCCGGAGAGATGGCGTCTTTGCCCGGGGTGCGCCGCGTCGTCGGCAACCAATACAAAGACCAGTTGGTATCGCAGATCACCGGACAGCCCATAGAAATCTACGACAGCGAACCATTCGAGCGAGATTGGACGCCAGGCCCGCTAGGACGGACGCGCGCCTTCGTCAAAGTGCAGGACGGCTGCGACAATGCCTGCACCTTCTGCGTCACCACCATCGCGCGGGGAGCGGGACGCAGCCGGCCGCTGGCTGATGTCGTGCGCGAGGTGAATGCCTTGCACAAGAGTGGCTGTAAAGAAGCTGTGCTGACCGGCGTTCATCTAGGCAGCTATGGGCATGACCTGGGCGAGCGCAAAGGGCTGGTCAAGCTGGTGCAGGCACTATTGCATGACACAGATATGCCGCGAATCCGCCTGTCGTCGCTGGAGCCGTGGGATCTGTCGCCCGACTTTTTCGCGCTGTGGGACGATCGCCGCTTGTGTCGCCACCTGCACCTGCCCTTGCAAAGCGGCTGCGATGCCACGCTTCGGCGCATGCGGCGCAATACCGATCAGCAGCGTTTCCGCGCCCTCGTGCAAGCCGCCCGCAGCGCCATCTCGGAATTGCGCATCACCACCGATGTCATCGTCGGCTTCCCGGGCGAAACCGATGAAGAATTTACCGAATCCGAGCGCTTCGTACGCGAGATGAACTTCGGTGGCTTGCATGTCTTTCGATACAGCAGCCGGCCCGGCACGCCCGCCAGCCGTATGCGCGACCAAGTCGGCAGCGCGCGAAAGAAGCAGCGCAGCACCCGCTTGCTGGAACTCTCGGAGACGATGGAAGGCGACTTTGCGGCAAGCCTGCTGGGCAGCGCGCAAGCGGTCTTGTGGGAACAGGTCATCGGCGCGACGCCCGAAGGTTTTGTGCTGAGTGGTTATACAGACAACTATATGCGCGCACGGACGACGCATTCGCGCGACTTGTCGAATGTGATCACGCGCTTTGAACCGAGAAAGTTCAAAGACGGCGCGATTCATGGTACAGTGATAGATACCTTCCATGATTCCGATTCCAGCATAGTGCAGACCGTGGGCGCGGGCTGATGTCATCAATACAGACGAGGTTGAACGACGAACTCAAGGCTGCCATGCGCGCGCGTGACAGCCAGCGTCGCAATGCCATCCGCTTGCTGCAGAGCGCAATCAAACAGGTCGAGATCGACACGCAATCGGCGCTGGATGATGAAGCTGCACAAAAGATCCTGCGGCGCGAGGCCAAACAACGCCGCGAAACGATCAGTGAACTGGAAGCGGCTGGGCGCGCTGGCGACGCCGATGAAACGCGTTATGAGCTGGGATTGATCGAGTCTTTCTTGCCACAGCAGTTGACCGCCGAAGAACTCATGCCCATCGTAGAGACCGCGGTGGCGGAGACCGGCGCGACCACCATGCAGCAGATGGGCGAAGTCATGCGAGTCGTCATGCCACGCGTGCAAGGGCGGGCAGATGGCCGAGAGGTCAACGCAATCGTCAGGGAGTTGCTGGGATAAGCGCGTGGTCTACCACCTAACCAACTGGCTCGACGACCGCTTCAATGTCCTGCCGGCGCGATCTCGCAGGGCGATCAGCTTTTTGACCCTGTGCGTGGCCGGAGGCGTATTTGCGCTGCTGTGCACCGTGATCGTGGCTTTCGACGAGATCGCGCCGGGTTTCAACAGCGTCGCCAATCTGACGCTGGGCTCTGTGCCCACCGAAGACATCATCGCTCGCGAAGAAGGCTCGTTCGTCAGCGCTATCCTGACCGAGCAAGAGCGCGCCCAGGTCGAGGCGCAAGTGCCGACCGTATTTTATCCGCCCGACCCCAATGTGGCGCGGCAGCAACGCGATTTGGTTGTGAAGATCTTGGCCTACATCGACAATGTGCGGGGCGACAGCTTTGCGACGCTCGAGCAGCAGGTCGCCGATATACAAGCCATCACCTCGCTGCAGCTCAACGAAGATGAAGATACCATCAACGCCATATTGCAGCTGCCCGAAGACAACTGGCTGCAGGTGCGCAACGACATTGTCTCTGTGCTCGAGCGCGTGATGCGCAAAGAAATCCGCGAAGGCGGCTTGGAGCGCGAACGCGACCAATTGCCGGCGCAAGTCAGCTTGCATATGACGCCGCAGGAGAGCCAGATCGTCACAGTCATCACGGCCGATGTGCTGCGCGCCAATACCTTTGTAAATCCCGAACAATCGGCGATTGACCGAGCGGTTGCGCTGGACAGCGTGGAAAACCAGCAGCGACAATTTATCGCCGGGCAGACGGTCGCCCCTGCCAACCAGCCCATCGATGCGCTGTCGCTCGAGGCATTGAACGAACTGGGATTGCTCGCTCAACCCAGCAGCCGCAACATTCGCATCCTGCGCGCTATGCTGGCCAGCCTGCTCGTGACTCTGCTTCTGGGTTTGTATGTGCTGCGCTTCGAGCCGCAGATCCTGCGCAACGCCCGCGATCCGCTTTTGATCGGCGCGCTCTTTTTGGTGGCGCTAGCTTTGATGCGCGCATTTGGCATCGACAACATCTACTTGATGCCGGCGGCGGCCTTGGGCATCGTATATGTGGCTATCAGCACGCCCAACCTGGCGATTGTCGCGATTGTTGGTTTCGCTTTCCTGTGCGGATTGCTGAGCCGCAGTCCGTCGCTGGAGATCGTCAGTTTGATCGCGGCCGGTGGCATCGGCGCGATACTGACCCTGCGCAATGCCGGGCGACTAAACAACTACTTCATCGCCGGCGCATTTGCGGGCTTGGCGAATGCAGCTGTCGTGGCGATATTCGCGCTGCAGGTGGGCGTAGATGCGGCGGACATCGCCCATATCGGGCAAGCTTTGCTAAGCGGTCTGGCGCTGGTGCCGACCACGGCCTTCGCTGTCATGTATGCTTTGACGATTTCGCTGAACCTGGCCACGCCTTTCAAACTTATGGAATTGAGCCAGCCCAGCAAACCGCTGCTGCAGCGACTGCTGCGAGAAGCGCCCGGCACCTATCAGCATTCGCTGCAGGTGGCGAACCTGGCCGAACAGGCGGCCGACGCAATCGGCGCGGACACCCAGCTCACCCATGTCGCATCGCTGTATCATGACATCGGCAAGATGAAAGATCCTTTCTTTTTCACCGAAAATCAGCAGCACATTCACAATCCTCACGATACGCTGAACGATCCCTATCGCAGCGCTGCAATCATCATCAATCATGCGACCGAAGGCGACCAAATCGCCAAAATGTATAACCTGCCCAACCGCATCCGCGACTTCATCCGCGAGCATCATGGCACGACGCGTGTCTTCGTCTTTTATCAACAAGCGCTGGCTCTTGCCGGCGACGAGAATGGCGTTGATCCCGCCGATTTCACCTATCCGGGACCCGTCCCGCAAAGTCGCGAAACAGCCATTGTGATGATGGCGGACAGCTGCGAGTCGGCAATCCGCGCCGTCCAGCCCGAGAGCAACCAAGAAATCGCTGAAGTTGTGCATCGCATCATCGAAGGCAAACGCAATGACGGCCAGCTGGATGCCAGCAACCTGACATTAAACGACCTGCGAAAGATCGAAGACACTTTCATCGACATTTTCCGCGGTTTGTTTCACCCGCGCATCGACTATGCCCGCGCCATCAGCCCCGCCAGCAGCCCACGCGGCGAGACAACCGCAAACAGGCGCTCCGAGCAGCCCCGCCCAGCGGCCCGTGTCGATGCCAATCGCGATAGCACCAGCAGCCCGGCCGCAACCAGCGACAGCCTCAATCGTGCAGTGTCGGTCGAAAGCGAGCCCTCGCCAGCAGCTTCGCCAAGCAATGCAGACAGCAGCACGCAAGCCGCGTCCGCGCTGGACGAAAACGAGCCGATCTTGGAAGTGCCGCCGCTGCCAAAGCGCAATGGCAGCAAATCCAACAACCACGCCAAGCTGGTGCCAAAGTCCGAAGGTACAGATGCCCAAGCGTGAGTGATTGCATTTCGCTGCAAGCTATCGGGCAGTTTGCCATCGACGCAGCTCGTTTGAATCGGGCAGCCCAAATCGTGCTGGATGCGCAGTCGGCGTCTGGTTGTCTGAGCATCATCGTGCAAGATAGCGCGGCGGTGGCGGCGCTCAATCGACAGCATCGCGGCATCGACTCGCCAACCGATGTGCTGGCTTTTCCCGCAGCCAACCTGCCCAAGGAAATCGCAGCCGAAGACCGCTACCTCGGCGATATCGTGATCGCACTGGATTATGCGCAGGCGCGGGCCGAGCGCAGTGGTGTTGAGCTCGGCGATGTACTTTGCCTGCTGGTCGTGCATGCAACCCTGCACTTGCTGGGATATGAGCATGGCACGGCGGTCGAGCGCGAAAAAATGTGGGCAGCACAGGCACAGGCTTTGCAGGAATTGGACATCGCGGGTGACCTCGTGAGCAAATATGCTGGCGACGACTAGGCGGCTGTGGCAAGCCTGGCGGCGTGGTCAACGCGCAGACCCTCGCTTGCACAGCCCGGTGACCAGCGCATCACGGGGCGACAGCTTGGCGCATGCTGTGGCTGGCTGCGGGCATATGCTGCGGCATCAAAAGAATATCCGCATCATGTTGATTGCCAGCGCAATCGTACTGGTCGTGGGAATCTGGCTGGAAATTGACCGGCGTGACTGGGCGCTATTGGCGCTGGCGAACGGCTTGGTGTGGATTGGTGAATTCACAAACGCCGCTATCGAAGCCGCTGTCAACCTGAGCTCTCCGCAGCTTCATCCACTGGCGCGCCTGGCAAAAGATATAGCGGCTGCGGCTGTTCTCTTGTCCGCGCTGATCGCCTCGCTTGTCGGCGCGCTGATTCTGTTGCCGCCGCTGCTGCATCGGCTCGCCTAGAACCCGCGCGAGCAAGTAGCCGCGCCGAGACCAGCTTCAATCGACAATCGTGCTATACTGGTGCATGGTCGCTGGAATGGATTGGCAGGTGGTCCCATGTCGATGACGAGCAGACCAAGTCAAACGCAATCCAGGAGCGGGCTGTGGCGGCGCGTCAGGGCGCTCTTCTCGCGCTCCGACGAGCCTTCGCGCAACGGTGCAGCGCAGGTTAGTGGCGGTCGCCGCGGGCTCAGAGCCTGGGCCGCTCCGCGCAGAATCTTGCCAGTTGGCGCTGCTGTGGTGGGTGTTGCGTTGCTCGGTGCCGTGGCGAGTCGGCTTCTCGTGCCCGAAAGTGAGAATTTGCCTCGCACCAATGCCATCTGGCTAGACCGCGCCTGGACATTTGGCGATCTGGAGGCGGGCCAGTTGAGCGCGGCAGTCGCAGATATGGCAGCCAACGGCATCGGCAAGATATACGCTTATGTCAGTACGCTGGGCTTGGCTGGTCGCTGGGAAGGCGGCAAGGATGGTAGCAGCTTCATGGACTCGCGAAGCGACATTTCGGGCTTCGTCGCCGATCTGCGCAACGCGGACGATTCCTTGGAGATTTATGCCTGGGTGGAGATTTGGACACACGACAATACAGCCGATGGCTACCGACTGGATGACGAAGAATTGCACAAGAATATCGCCGACTTCAGCAAGATCCTAGTCGACCAGTTGGGCTATGATGGTTTGCTGCTGGATATCAAGCCGATGTTCACCGATAACAGCGATGTCGTCAGTTTGATCCGGCGGGTGCGTTCGGTTATTGGGTTGGAGAAGCCAATCGCCATTGCGGTAACTGCCGATCTGACGCCCCACACTTTGCGCACGCAGAATATCTCGGCGATCGCGCCCGGCACGATGTGGACCGACAATTTCAAGAAACGCGTCATGGTCTCCGCCGATGAAGTCGTGCTGATGCTCTACCAAAGCTACCGGCAGCAACAGCAGGATTATCTTGAGTGGGTCGCCTACCATATCGAGACTTATGTCAACTTGCTGGAAACCACCACCGAGGTCTATGCCAGCGTCCCGCACTATGGCAGCGCCAGCACCGCGCATAATCCCGATGTCGAGACCTTGACCACAGCCCTGCAAGGCGTCAGGCAAGGCTTGGGGCGGCTGGACGAAGACGCGCGCTCACTGCTGACGGGCGTGGCAATCTATACCGATCGGCGACTTTCCGAATCCGACTGGAGCGCCTTCCGCGAAGCCTGGCTGCGCAGCTGAGCGATGCCCACCTTCATAAGAATTCTTGGCCAGAGCGGTCTGCGCGCAGTCGACTACCACGCCGATGATCTGGCGGCCGCAGCCAAGTTCGAAGCCCGCGCCGGCGTCTACACCGTCAGCAACACCTACAATCGCACGCAGACGGTGCTTTTTGATGCCCATCTGAAACGCTTGACAGAGTCGGCACGGCACGAGGGCATTGCCCTGCGCTTCGACCAGCAGCAGCTGCGTGCGGCGCTGCGCCAGATGATCGTTGAGTCCGGTTTCGGGGATGTGCGCTTTCGTATTTCGGCGCGGGCTGCGCAGCCCGATGAATTGCTCTTGTCCATTGAACCGTATACGCCGCCGCCAGAATCGCTCAAACGGCGTGGTGTTCGCTGCCATACATCGTCTCAGCTCGTGCGCCACAACCCAACCGCGAAAGCCAACGATTGGATGCACCGGCGGCGGAGCCTGGAATCTGCCCGGCCAGCCAGCCTGTACGAGACATTCCTGGTCGATGCCGAGGGCGCTGTCCTGGAAGGGCTGGGCAGCAATTTCTACGCGATGCTTGACGGCGAACTGCGCACGGCTGGCAGCGGCGTGTTGGCCGGCATTTCGCGGCGCATTGTGATTACGGTCTGCGCTGGCATCGTGCCCATACAGCAAATTGCACCCAATCTGCGCGACCTGCCGCGCTATGACGAAGCCTTCTTGAGCAGCAGCAGTCGCGGCATTATCCCCGTAGTAGAAATCGATGGCGTAGCGATCGGCGCTGGCGAGCCCGGCGAGACGACTTTGCAACTGTACGAAGCCTATCAGCGCTGGGTGGCTGCACATCTGGAAGAACTCTGATGGCGCAGTTGGACGGACTGTGGCGAGCGCTGAAACTCCTAGGCTCGGCGCGAGATTTGGCGGTCGAAAAACGCCGCTATCAGTGGGATGTGGAGCCGCCCATCACTTTTTTTCTGAATGCCGAGCACGCCGATATCCATCTGAAGCCACATGACGAAGCGCGTATCTTGACGACTATCGAGCTGCGCGGCGCTTTTGCCTGGCAAATCGCCACTGATCAAGACGACGCCGGGGTGTACATCATCGCGCGGCGCAAACCCGTCGTCGGCAGGTTTTGGCGCGCCAGATTCAGCGTGTTGCTGCCGCCAGGCATCCACATTTCGCTGAAGTTGCAGCATTGTCGCTTGCAGATGGATGAATTGAAGGGGAACATCGAATTCCCGCCCGATCTGTATGAATAGCCTTAGACTCGCCACCCAGTCTTGAACTGCGCTCGCTGCTGTGCTATTCTTGCGGCATGCGCGAGTCATACGATAGCCATATTCAAATGAACCGCTGTTGTTGGAGCGTCGGCTGCTAGGCGGGCGTGCCGCGTTGACGCGCATATACGCTGGTCGGAGCAGCAAAGAGTCAACCCAGAGCGGTTGGCTTTTTTTGTGCAGGCAGCGTCAGTTTCTGAAAGGTAGATCATGCAGGCAAGAGTGGACAAGGAGTGAACACCATGAGTGACATCAAGAGCCGCGGCTATACCAATGCCGACAAACTGGTTAGCACCGACTGGGTTGCGGCGCACCTGGACGATGACAATGTGCGCATCATCGAATCGAACGAAGACCCGCTGCTCTACCCTAGCGGGCACATCCCTGGCGCTGTCGAGGTCGATTGGGTGAAAGACCTCAACGATCCGCTGCGCCGCGACTACCTGGACAAAGCCGGCTTCGACTCGCTGGCCAGCCGCATCGGCATCACACCCGAAACGACCGTCATCTTCTACGGCGACAAGAGCAATTGGTGGGCGACCTATGCGCTGTGGGTGTTCGAGCTTTTTGGGCATACCAATGCCAAGATCATGGATGGCGGCCGCCTGAAATGGACGGAAGAAGGTCGCGAACTCACGCGCGAGAAGCCGACTATCTCGCCGAGTAGCTATGCTGCGCCCGAACGCGATGACAGCCAGATCCGCGCTTTCCGCGATGGCGTACTGACGCATATCCAGGCCGGCGGTCAACTGGTCGATGTGCGCAGCCCGGGCGAATTCAGCGGCGAAACGCTGCACATGCCAGGTTACCCGCAAGAAGGCGCGGTGCGTGGCGGGCATATCCC
>DAOUJB010000050.1:0-2201 GCA_034423155.1 Anaerolineae bacterium
TTCACCAGTCCCTCAAGCCCAGCAATTTTTCACCCAGTGGCGTCAACTGCGCGGTTGTGCCCTGTTCAATTTCCCAGCGGCGCGGATCGCCAGGAAAAGCGCGCCCCTGCCGAGGCAGACGTTCTCGCCAGGATGTGACTCGTTCCTGCCTTTGCGCTGCATCGCCCTGGCTGGCGGGGAACATGGAGATGTATTGGGCGAGTCGCGGACGGTCGGATGTGTTGCGCGCCGTGCCATGTGGCAGCAGGCTGTGCCATATCACCAGGTCGCCTGCGTTCATCTCCACATGCGTCAGTTCAAAGCCGCTGATATTGGGCTTCCAGGGGTCGCGGTCGGCGGGTTGTGTCTCTGCCCAGGCTTCGATTTGTCGATGGAAGCCGGGCACGAGCTGCAAGCCGCCCTGCCGCGCGCGTACATCGACCAGCGCCAAGACGCCTTGTACTTCAAAGGGCAAGGGGCGCTGCGAAGTGTCGATATCCCAATGCACGAAGCCGGGGAAGTCCCAATCGTCTCGGGCCGGCGGATTCAGGTTGACGCGGTCGATGGTCACCCAGAGTTCTTCTGTCTCCCAGATTTGCGCAAAGGCTTCGTGAATGCGCGGATGCTGGCGGTTGTCCCAAAGCGACTGATGCTGATACAGCTCCACCATGCCGGCTTTGTTCAGCTCGACCATGCCATTGGGACCTTGCGGCGGCTGATACCAGGTCGCGGGGTCGTGCCGGTCCATCGCCATGAAGTCCCAGATGGTATCGACCACCGCGTCAACATTGGCTTTTGGCACGGCATTGCGCAGGATCACATAGCCGTTGCGTTCCCAAAATGCCAGGTCTGCTTGCGTCAATGCGGGCATGATTTGCGCTCCCTCCCGCCTCAGGCGTACCAGTTTTCGCGCACTTTGCTGGCTTCGTAATCTTCGCGGGCGGCTTTTACGGCGTCCATCTCGCTGACTTCAGCCACTGGCACATCCCACCATGCGCCATAGCCGGGCACGCGTTGTCGCCGGTCGACCTCGGTTACGATGCAGACGGGACCGCCTTGTATGGTCTTGGCTTTTTCAATGGCATCGGCGAGTTCGGCGCGGTCTTTGGCGCGGATGACATGCGCGCCTAGGCTCTCGCAATTTTTGGCGAAGTCGATGGGCAGGGTCTCGCCATCCAGCCCCCCGCTTTTGCTGCGATAGCGGAACTTCGTGCCGAAGCCATCGCTGCCGACCGCCTTCGATAGCGCGCCGATGCTGGCGTGGCCATGGTTGTCCAGCACGAGGATGTTGACCTTGATGCCCTCTTGCACCATGGTCACAATCTCGGTGTGCATCATCAAGAAGCTGCCATCGCCGACCATCACCCAGACTTCGCGATCGGGGTCGGCCAGCTTCACGCCCAGCCCGCCGGCGATCTCGTAGCCCATAGTCGAATAGCCATATTCCAGGTGATAGCCCTTGGTGTTGCGCGTTCGCCAGAGCTTGTGCAGGTCGCCGGGCATGCTGCCAGCCGCGCAGAGCACCGTATCGCCAGCAGCCGACAGCGTGTTGACCATGCCGATGACCTCGCCCTGGCTGAGCATGGGTTCGTGCTCCAGGTTGTAGATGCGGTGGACTTCGGCATCCCAAGCCTGGTTGAGGCTGCGCGCGCGGGTGCGATAGTCGGGCTCGACTTGCCAGCCATCCAGCAGCGGCAGCAACTCTTCCAGCGTGGCGCGGGCATCGCCCACCAGCGGCAGGGCGTTGTGCTTGTAGGCATCGAATTCGGCGACATTGATGTTGATGAAGCGCAGATTCTCGTTGGCGAATGCCGTCTTGGAGGCGTTGGTGAAGTCGCTGTAGCGCGTGCCGATGCCGATGACGAGGTCCGCTTCTTTCGCCAGTTGGATAGCGCCTTCTGTGCCAGTCACGCCGGTCGCGCCCAGGTTGAGCGGATTGTCATATAGCAGCGCGCCTTTGCCGGCTTGCGTCTCGGCGACCGGAATGCCCGTGCGCTCGACGAAAGTTTCCAGCGCGGCATGGGCATCGCTGTAATGCACGCCGCCGCCAGCGATGATGATGGGCTGCTGGCTGCTGCGGATCCAGTCCGCCGCTCGCTGCAAAGCGCTGGTGTCGGGACGGTTGCGCGGGATATGCCAGATGCGCGGCTCGAACAAGGCGCTGGGATAATCGTAGGCTTCGGCTTGCACATCCTGCGGCAGGCTGAGCGTCACCGCGCCCG
>DAOUJB010000051.1:0-3115 GCA_034423155.1 Anaerolineae bacterium
TCGCCCAAGCCATCTGCGCCATGAAACCAGTCGGCGCTGACATATTCGCGCAGCAGCGGACGGTCTGCGCCGGCATATACGGGCACATCGGCAGCGCACAACTCGACAAAATAGAGGGCATTTGGCAGCGCTTGCGCCAGCGGCACATTGCCGGCCACAGTCGTGATCGCCCGCACATCGACATCAGGCTGCCGCAACGCCATGACCACGGCAACCGCATCGTCCGAGCCGGCGTCAGTATCGATCAGGAAGGGGCGCATAAGCCGTCTATGGCAGCGCGCAGCCGCTCCAAGCCTTTTTCCAGAGTCGACCGTGGACAGCCGAAGTTCAGCCGCGCAAAGCCGCCATAGGCAGACCCGAAGAATGTGCCCGGCGATGGCGCGACCCCGGCCGTCTCGCGACAGAAGTCAATCAAATCGCCTTGAATGGGCAGACCGCGCATATCCAGCCAAAGCAGGTAGGTGGCTTGGGGGATGGTGGTTTTGACGCCTGGCATATGCTTGCGGATATAGTCGATGGCGAAGTCGCGATTGGCTTTCAGATAGAGGCGCAACTGCCGCAGCCAGTCATCGCCGCCGGTATAGGCACCATGAGCCGCCGCATAGCCCATGATGTTGACATGCGCGCTGATGCTCTGCAGGGCTGCCGCCAGCTGTTCGCGCAGTTTGGGGTTTTGGGCGATGAGCACCGAACAAGCCAAGCCCGCCAGGTTATAGGTTTTGCTGGGCGCGATCATGGTGATGGTGTTCTGGGCGATCTCCTCGTCCAGCGTGGCGATCGGGATATGCTGGCCTTCCAGGATGAGGTCGGAATGAATCTCGTCGGCGACGATGAGCACATTGTGGCGCAGGCAGATTTCGCCGATGGTTTCCAGCTCGGCGCGCGGAGTGATAAAGCCGGCTGGGTTTTGCGGGCTGCACTGCAGGTGGATGGATGTCTGGGGCTCGCGGGCTACCTGCTCAAAGGCGTCATAATCGTTTTCGTAATGAAAGGTATGCGCATCGTCGGCGACATATTCCATGTCGATGCTGACGGCGAATTTTCGATTGGCGCGAGCGGCTTTGAAGAAGGAGCCATACACGGGGGTCTGCATCAAGACGCCATCGCCGGGCGCGCCAAATTCGCGGCAGACGGCGCACAAAGCCAGCACCATGCCGGGCGAAAACAGCACATCGTCAGGCGTAATCTGCCAATCGTAAAGGCGGCTCATGCGCTCGACGACCGCTTCTTTCAGCTGCGGGGGATCGAGCGTATAGCCAAAAACGCCATGCTGGGCACGCTCCAACATGGCTTCTATGGCGCTGGGCGGCGATCGGAAATCCATATCGGCGACCCACATGGGCAGGCAGTCGCCTTCGACCAAGCCCCACTTGGCGCTGCTGTGATGCCGGCGGTCGATGATTTCGTCAAAATTGAATTGAGTCATGGGCTGGCTTTCGCGTGGGCGGATCGTTGGCGGCACTATACCCGATTCGCCCCGCCCATGCACCGGTGGTTTCGCCTGCCCTCACCAGAAAGCCGTCCAAAACTGCGCCTGTTTTTCTTTGCGGAAGCGCTGCGCCCATGCTTCCGCCAAGTCGCCGCCGACCGGCTGATGACGCGCTGGCGGGACTTGGAAGTCGGCTGGGCGACCAATCTGCAGGTAGTCGAGAATGCGCAGGATGGTTGCCTCCCGCTGTTGCACGAAGTCTTCATAAACCACTTGCAGGGGGATGATGCCATTGTGGGCGAAGTAGTCCGCCCAGACTGCCTCGCGGAAAGCCAGCTCACCCAGCAGCGTATCAATCGCAGCGAAGTCATAGCGCGGAGCTGGATTCGTGGCCGACTGCAGCGAACTCCAGCGACCGGTTTGTATAGCCAGCCAGTGAGAAACCGCCTGCCGCACTCGGTTGCGCCGCGTCAAATGAATGTAGCGCAAGCCGGGGAAGCAACGGTCGAGGGCCTTGGGCAGAGGCAAACCAGCCAGGACCTCGATGCCCAGCACACGCCGCGTGAAATCCCGCCAATAGCCGCCGCCGATCTTGCTGCCAAATACGCCATTGGCGGTGCTATGGGCTTTCAAGGCATCGGCGATCGTGCTTTCGTAGTTGGCGATCGCGTCGCCGCTGGGCTTTTCTGGCGACGAGTTGTGATAAAAACACTCTTCGGGTCTGCCCGCCAAACCCGTATCGGTCAAGAGTTGGCAGAGCAGGCTGCTGCCGCTGCGCACGGTGAAGCAGATGAAATACGACCGGGTTGCGGACATCCGCCGCTATTCCGCCAGAGCCGAGACAGGCATCAAGTCGGCCAGGGAGCGCCCAGCCTCACAGCGAAAAGCCAGCAGATAGCGTGCATCGTCGTGCAGCCGCGACAGGGTTACATCCGCGCCCAGCAAGCCAGGCAAAAGCTCGCTCAGTGCGCCTTGAGTCGATGCCGCCACGCCATCTTCGTTGGGATATGCCAAGCGGTCGAGGAAGCTGATCTCGGCGGCGGCAAAGTCGAAAACCACAGCGCCGGGCGCTTCTTCTTCCAACTGCCGCGCGGCGAAGACAGCCCGCTCAAAGCACAGGCGCAGGGCATCGGACAGATCGTCCGGCAGCGCGCGCTTGCGAATGTAGCGCAGACCGGCCTGCCCCGCCCCCAGATCCCAGGCGTAGTCGGCTTCATCGGCGATCAGCACGATGCCAGGTCCTTCGGGCACATGCTTGTAGTCGATCACATCGATCAACATACCCGGCACAGTCCGCTGTTGAATCCAGCGCTGAAAAATGGGCATGATATCCGCTGGGTGCAGCTGTGGCTCGGCAGCCAGGTTGAACTTCACGGCGAGTCGTTTGGGTACGGTTGTCATGCAATGTCCTTTCCGGCGTTTCATCCCCCCGACCCGACGGGGGGACAGACAGGAGTTGGATTACCCCACAATCACGCCATTGATGCGCTGCTCGGCGCTGTGGATATTTTCGATGAACAACTGCGTTTCATCGATGACCTGGTGCGCATAATCTTCGTCCAGGCGCGTGGGTGTGCCGGCATGGCGCTTGAACAGGTAGCGCGCGAACTTGCCTTTGGCGAAGCGGTCATAGACCAGCTCGGTAT
The DNA here is from genome assembly GCA_034423155.1 of Anaerolineae bacterium. GTDB lineage: Bacteria > Chloroflexota > Anaerolineae > Aggregatilineales > Phototrophicaceae > UBA6055. The sequence goes on from DAOUJB010000051.1 coordinate 3,076, forward strand.
CATAGAAGCGCTCGCGGAATTCGTTGACGATGCGGTCGCT
>DAOUJB010000052.1:0-2827 GCA_034423155.1 Anaerolineae bacterium
TATGGCGGCTTTGCGCGGCTGAACTTCGGCTGTCCACGGTCGACTCTGGAAAAAGGCTTGGAGCGGCTGCGCGCTGCCATAGACGGCTTATGCGCCCCTTCCTGATCGATACCGACGCCGGCTCGGACGATGCGGTAGCGGTAGTCATGGCGCTGCGGCAGCCTGATATTGATGTGCGGGCGATCACGACTGTGGCCGGCAATGTACCACTGGCGCAAGCGTTGCCAAATGCCCTCTATTTTGTCGAGTTGTGCGCTGCCGATGTGCCCGTATATGCCGGCGCAGACCGCCCGCTGCTGCGCGAATATGTCAGCGCCGACTGGTTTCATGGCGCAGATGGCTTGGGCGATTGGGACGACGACCGTTATGTGCCGCGGCGCACAAAAATCACGCCCGGCCACGCTGTCGATGCCATCATCGACCTGGCGCGCGCCAACAGCGACTTGACCATTGTCACGCTGGGTCCATTGACCAACCTGGCGCTGGCGCTGCGCAAAGCCCCGGATATCGCCGAGCGCGTCGACCGCTGCGTCATCATGGGCGGAGCCGCCTGCACCAATGGCAATGTGACGCCGGCCGCCGAGTACAACATCTGGTGCGACCCCGAAGCGGCGCAAATCGTCTTTCGCTCGGGCTTGGCGATAGAAATGGTCGGCTGGGAGTTCAGCCAGGGACCCTTCGTGCTCTCGTTGGAAGACATCGAGGCGCTGCGCGGTCTGGGTACGCCCTATGCGGAATTCGCGGTTGATTCCAATATCAAAGGCATGCGCGGTTATGAAGTGCAGACCGGCGAAATCGGCATTTCGCTGCCCGATGGCGTGGCCATGGCTGTGGCGATCGACCCGTCCATCTGCGGCCGGTCGAGCCAGCACGCGGTGGATGTGGAATGCGCCAGCGAGTTGACGCGCGGCATGACGGTGGTCGACAAGCTGGGTGTGGCGGCGGACGAGCGCAATCAATCGGTTTGGCGCGCTGCCACCCAAGTCCGGCGCAAACCCTCCATTTGCTGGGAGCTGGATGCAGCCCGCTGGAAAGCCATGCTGTTTCGGCTGCTCGGCTGACCTTCGCCTGATCCCACATATTGTACAGATTTTCTATCGTGCCAAGCGGTGAATCCTGCGCTATACTAGCGCACATCAAATTGCATACAAATTGTGCCGCGCCCGTGCGCCGTCAAAGCAGGAGTTAGAACATGATTGTTAGCGTCCTCCAGGAGAATCTGGCGAAGAGCCTGAGCATCGTCACCCGCGCCATCGAAAGCAGCCCGCCCCTGCCGGTATTGAGCAATGTGCTGCTGGAAACCGAGGACTCGCGGCTGAAGCTGTCTGCGACCAACCTTGAGTTGAGCATAACCGCCTGGATCGGCGCAAAGGTCGAGCAGGCTGGCAGCATCACCCTGCCCGCGCGCACCTTCAGCGAATTGGTCGGCACGCTGTCTCGCGAGCGGATCGATATGAAGCTGGACGCATCGACGCACACCATGGAGATGCGCTGTGGCGTGCAGACGACCAACATTCGCGGCATCGATGCCGATGAATTCCCGCCCATCAATCACGGCGGAGAAGCCGATCTTCACCTGGCTGGCAATACGCTCAAGGAGATGATCAACCAGACTGTCTTTGCCGCCGCCACCGAGATGAACCGCCCCATCTTGACCGGCATCTATGTCAAGTTGGAAGGCAGCGAGCTGACCATGGCCGCGGCTGATGGCTATCGGCTGGCTGTGCGCACCAGCGAAATGCCAAAGAGCTTTGAAGAAAAGCAGGATATGGTCATCCCGGCCAGCACCATGAACGAAGTCTCGCGCATCTGCGATGATGATGTGGAAGTTGGCATCTGCCTGCCCAGCGAGCGCAATGCCATCACTTTCACCGCGCCCAATGTGGTGATTACCTCGCAGGCGCTCGATGGACGCTTCCCCGATTTCGCCGCTATCATTCCGCGTTCTTTCGCCACGACGACCATGCTCTATACCAGCGATCTGCTGGCGGTCTGCCGGCGCGCCGAGATCTTTGCGCGCGACAATGCCAACAGCAGCACCATGGTCGTGCGCCCGGCCGACAACCCTGGCGAACCCGCCGATGTCATGATCGTCGGCAAGAGCGCCGAGCGGGGCGATACCGAAGGCGCTGCCCAAGCTACAGCCGAAGGCGAACCGCTGGATATCTCGTTCAACATCAAATACCTGATCGATGTGCTGAATGTCATCAAAGAAGAGCGTGTGGTCTTCCAGAGCAACGGACCCGAGAATCCCGGCGTGCTCAAGCCAGAAGAGCGCGAAGACTTCGTGCATGTCATCATGCCGATGAGCAAGTGAGCGCAGCTCGCCCGATGCTCTCGCCACCAGGCGCTCGCCGCGTCCGCCCCAATATGGCGCATTATGGCGTCGCCGCCGATGCCACCGCGGGCATGCTGGGCTGGGATTGGGTCGAGACGCAGATGCAGGCCGCGCGCAATTATTGGGTTTGCAGCGTGCGCGCCGACGGCCGACCGCATGCCGCGCCTGTTTGGGGCGCCTGGTACAACCGGGCACTTTATTTTGGAACGGACGAGAATTCTGTCAAAGCCGCCAACATCGCCCGCGATCCGCGCGTCGTCATTCACCTGGACAGCGGCGACGATGTCGTCATCTTCGAAGGCGAGTTGACCACAGCCAAACTCTCCGCCGAGTCTGCTGCTACCCTAGACGCCCTCTACACCGACAAATACGGCCTAAGTCCCGAACTGGAGACGAGCGACTCGCTGGTCTTTCAGCTGCTGCCGCGCAAGGTCTTTGCCTGGCAGGAAAAAGACTTCCCGTCCACGGCGACCTGCTGGCTTTTCGATT
>DAOUJB010000053.1:0-12248 GCA_034423155.1 Anaerolineae bacterium
AATATCCCCACCAAACAGATGCGATTGCGCCCATAGTGGTCGCCCAGCGAGCCCGTCACCACGATCAGCGACGCCTGCACCATGACATAGGCGTTGGGAATCCAGATGAGATCGGCACCGCGCGCGCCCAGCTCTTTCTGTATGGCTGGCAGCGCAACATTTAGAGACGAGCTGGCGACGAAAGCCATACTCGCGGCGCAGATTGTCGCAAACAAAACCCAGTAGCCGGTCTGTCGGCCACCGATTTGATTGTTTGACCCGCCGCCAACAACATCCCAAGATACAGAAGACATATTGTTAGTTTAGCACCGTCCGAACAAAAATCGCATCTTTGTCTGCGATGCGGGCACACACCGGCAGCGCACTCATTCCGGCGGCAACTCTTTTTCGATTAACTTGATCGCCAGCGCGCCCGCCACAAAGCTCAAACCAGCCGAGATGAGCATGACGATGCGGATGCTTTCGGAAAAAGAGTCGCGGATCGCCTGGCGCAGTTGTGCATCTTGCTGTGGCGACAATCCCGCGGGCGAGATAGTCTCGGCCAGCATGACCGACTCGCCGACGATGAAGGCTCGCGCATCGTCTGAAAGAGTAGTGACGGCCGGGTCGCTCAGCAGCGCTCCCTGAAAGACAAAAATGACGATGCCGCCCATGATCGCGATCGCCATCACTTGCGCCGAACGCGAAACTGTGTTGTTCAAGCCCGAAGCCAAGCCCGCGTAGTGCTCATTGACAGAAGCCATAACCGCAGTTGTCAGTGGTGCCAGCGTGATGCCCATGCCGATTCCAAACAGGCACATGGTCGGGAGCAGCGTCTGGATATATGTGTCTTGCCCTTGCGACGCTTCGAGCGCCGAAAGCAGCAGCAAGGCGCAGCCAATGACCAGCGGTCCGCAGATCAAAGGCAAGCGCGGACCGAAGCGGTCGACCACGCGGCCCATCACGAAGGAGAGCCCGACCATCAAAAGCGTCATCGGCAGCATGGCAAAACCGACAGCCGACTCGGTATAGCCTTGTACTTGGATCAAACCCAGCGGCAAAAAGAAGAGCGCGCTGTTGATCGCGCCATAGAGCAGCAGCGTCAGCGTGTTGGCACCAGTAAATGTGCGCGAGCGAAACAGATTCAGCGGCATCATCGGGTGGTCGCTGTGACCTTCGATCCAGATGAAAGCCGGGAAAATGGCGATAGCCGCAGCGCCCGCAAGCAGCACGGCCGGGTCTTCAAGGCCGCGCCGCGGTCCTTCGATGAAGAAGAATCCGGCGAGCATTAGCGCCAGTGTGCTGAACAAAGTACCAGAAACATCGAGTTCCTGTGGCGCTTCGTCGTCATAACTCTCTGGCACCACCATCAGCAGCACGACGATGGCGAGCGCGCCCAGCGGCAGGTTGACCAAAAAGATCAGCCGCCATAATCCGAACTCGGTCAGCCAGCCGCCGAGGATGGGTCCCGCGCCCGATGTCAGCATGGTGAAGGCTGACCACACGCCGATCGACCAACTGCGCCGATGATGCGCGAAGTAGGCGGCAACGATAGCCAGGCTGCAGGTGATCATCATGCCGCTGCCCATGCCTTGCGCCGCTCGCGCCACGATCAGCACGGTGGCCGAACCAGTCGTGCCGCAGACAAAAGAAGCCAGGCAAAACAGAACGATGCCAATGATGTAAAAGCGCCGGCGTCCATAATGATCGCCAAGCGAACCGCTGATAAAAATGAAGGCTGCTTGCAGTAAAGAGTAGGCGTTGACGATCCAGATGAGGTCTGCGCCGTTGGCATGCAGATCGCGCTGGATGGCCGGCAGCGCAACGCTCAGCGCCGTGCTGACCATGAAGACCATGCTGGGCGCGAGGATGGTGGCGAAGAGCACCCAAAAGTCGCGTTGGTGCTCGCCAAGCGTCGATAGTTTTATCGCCACCAGAGTGCTGCCACCATGATTGCAGCCAGCCAGCCCACAATTGATAAGAATCCTTATCAACTATGATACACTATCTGGCGAATGATTCAGGAATGCGAGCTTACGCAGCCCAGAACAATCGCATCAATATGGAGCCCTGCGCCAGGTACTAGCCGCGAAAACTCAACCACCGAAAAGACCGAGGTATCTTGAGTACACCGAGAGGGAAGCACTGGTTTGGCGCTGTGATGATGCTAGCTGCAAGCCGATATAAAGATGTCCCGGAATCTTGTTCCATCGTAAGGTCAGTCATCAGCGTCGCAATTGCACCAAGCGCAGCCTCATTGCGCATGGCTGTTGCCATACAATCGGTGTACTCCTCCTTTGCTCGGTGCACTCGTTGGTAAGAATCCTTGATGCGATTGTCTGTTTCGTCACCCGGGCTCGACTCGAACTTGGCTGCGCCAGCGCCATTTAGACGCGACGCAGGTCTGCCAGCTCTTTTTCCAGCTCGGCGCGGCGTTTGGCACTGGCTTTGCGCCCAGCCTCAATGGCTCGCTGACGGCGCGCATGCCAATCTTCGCGCAGCTCGTCTGCGGTGATCGGCGAAAAGAAAACCACCAGCAGCCCGCCTATGGCCGCGCCAAGGCAGAGGCCCAAAAGCAAACTCAAGAATTTGCGCATGGCAGCCCGCTCTCAGAGCAAATACAGCAGGGATGGCAAAGCGATGATGAGCCCAAATGCGCCCAAGCCGAAAGGAAGATGCAGGAAGAGCAGGCAGCCTGTGACCACGCAAAGCAAGCCCGCGTCACGGCAGAAACGTTCCCATTTGCGCGTCGATGGTCCGCGAAAGTTCAAACGAAACCAGGCGACATGATCGACCGTTGCCCACACCAGCGCCTCGCGGAAGAGCAGATTCATGCCCAGATACCACCAAAATGACGCGATGCAAATCTGCAAGAGCCACATGTTCCGTCCCTCGGCTCATTCGGTTGCAACAATTGTAGCGATGGCTTGGCGGCTGTCAACCAGGTGCTAGAGCACATCGAGCGGATCGATATCCATTTGCCAGCCCGGCGCCGGTTTCAGCTTGCGCAGCGCTGCGCGTGGGTCGGGTCCGCCCAGCAGCACATGCCAACGATAGTGGCGGTCGATGCGCGTATAAAAGCAGGGCGCAGGTCCGATCAAGCGCGTGCCCGTCAGCCGGTTGTCGGCGATGATCTGTCGCAGCTGCTCGGCGGCATAATGAGCGGTCGCCTGGGCGCGGTTTGGGTCGCTGTCGCGGAAGACGATGCGCGCCAGCCGCCGGTAGGGTGGATAGCCCAGTTGCTTTCGATATTGGCTTTCGCGCTGGACAAAGGCGGCATAATCGTGTTTTGCCGCTGCTTGAATGACATAATGCCTGGGCTGGTAGGTCTGCAAGATAACCTGCCCACCCAGCACGCCGCGACCGGCTCGGCCCGCCACCTGCGTCAGCAACTGGAAGACTCGCTCTCCCGCGCGGTAATCGGGCAGCGACAAGCCGACATCGGCGCTGACAACGCCGACCAGCGTCACCAGCGGCAGATCCAAGCCTTTGGCGATCATCTGCGTGCCGACCAACACATCGGCTTCGCGGGCGACGAACTTGCCCAGAATATCGAAGTGCATGCGCGGCGAACGCGCTGTGTCGATATCCCAGCGCAGGCTGCGGACAGCCGGGAAGCGCTGCTGCAATGCCAGCTCGACCTGCTGCGTGCCCGCGCCGAAGAAGCGGATGCGACTCGATGCGCATTCGGGGCAGCTGTCTGGCTGCTGTTGGCTGGCACCACAATGATGACAGCGCAGCGTGCCATCGACGCGGTGATAGACCAGCGGCTGGTCGCAGCGCCCGCATTGCAGCGTATATCCACAATCGCGGCAGAAGACATAAGTGGCTTGACCGCGCCGGTTCAATAGCAGCATGGCTTGTTCGCCACGAGACAGTGTCTGAGCCAGCGCCTGTTGCAGTTGGCCGCTGAACATGCTGGTATTGCCCGCGCGCAGCTCCGAGCGCATATCAACCACAGAAACCGGCGGCAGATCGGCGGTCAGAGCCTCGCCATGCAGCGGCTGATAGCGGGCTTCAGCGCCGATGCGACTGGCTTGCCCGTGGATGCGCTGGCGATGCCCGACGATGCGTTTGGGCAGGCGCAGCAGCTGATAATGTCCGCGTTGCGCGCGCTGCCAGCTGCCCAGATCGGGCGTGGCGCTGCCCAAGATCAGCGTGGCGCGGCAGCGTTCAGCCAGGTTTTCGGCGGCTTCACGCGCGTGATAATGCGGGTCGGTCATCCAGGGCGGCTGCTTGTAACTGGCATCGTGCTCTTCGTCCAGCACGATCAAGCCGAGATCGGGCAAAGGCGTGAAAAGCGCCGAGCGTGTGCCAACCACCACATCGACCGCGCCCGTCCGCGCCCGCTGCCAGCTATCATAACGCTCGCCCCTGGGCAGGCTGCCATGCAATAGCGCGACTCGCCCCGGGAATCGTTCCGACACGCGGCGGACGGTCTGTGGCGTCAGCGCAATCTCTGGCACCAGCAAGATGGCGCGCCTGCCAGCCTGCAGAGTCTCGTCGATAGCGCGCAGGTAGATTTCGGTCTTGCCGCTGCCGGTCACGCCATGCAGCAAGAAGCGCGCGCTGCGCCGTTCCAGCAAGGCCGGGCGGATCTGCTCCCAAACAGCTCCCTGGTCGGGCGTGAGCTGCGGCGGGCTGTCGGGCACAAAGTCGTAATCGCGCAGGGAATCGCGCCAGACACGCTCTTCTCGCAAGTCCAACAGCCCCGCTTTGACCAGCCTGTTGAGGCGCGATTGGCTTGCGCCAGCGGCTTCGCGGGCTTCTTTGGGCGTGGGCGGGGCGGGCAGTTCGGCGATTGTCCCCAGGATATGCCGCGCCCAGGCATCGCCGCGCCAAAGCGACAGCTGCTTTTCGACCCGATCTGGCGTCGCATCCAAGATGATGAGGTCTTGTTCGCCGCTGTCTGTTTCTTCGATGAAGACCAGCGCTTCGTCAATGAGCTGCTTCAGGGGGGCGCGCGTCTTTGCGCCGATCAGTTTCAGCGCATCTTGCACGCCGATGGCATCTTCGTCGCGGGCGGCGATCGCTTCCAGCAGTTTGATCTTTTGGCTGGACTTGCCTAGCTTTTTTGCAAGCTGCGGGATGTCTGCGGGCAGATAGGTCGGGTAGAGGCGCTTGGTCGTCTTCATACGCGTGGTTGGCGGCGCAAGCACCGATTCGGACGACAACATGCCAGCGCGGCACAAGCGCTCTAGCTCGGTTTGCACGGGCTGCTTGGGAAAGGCGCGCTTGAGCTGACGCAGTCGCAGGGGACCTCGTTCGCGCAGGCGGTCCAGCAATTGCCGCGCCAGGGGCTGGTCTTCCCGCTGCTCGAAGCCGTCCAGGCTCAATTGGCGCGGGCGCTCGATTGGCAGCCGGTCGCTTTGGAATGTATAGCGTTTGTCTGGATTTCCGGTTAAGCCCGGCGGCAGCATCAGCCAGCAGCAGGGACCGATGGGCGCGAGGCAGCTTTCTGCCAGCCACTTCGCCAGCTGCAGGTGCTCGGGCGGCAGCAGCGGCGCTTTGTCCAGTTGCTCGATGATTGGCTTGGTCGCCGTCAGTTCGGTCGTGGCGTGGATGTCCAGCACGATAGCGGCTTCCATGGTCGTGCCGAATTGCACGCGCACCAGGCAGCCCGGCGCAAGCTGCTCATCCAGCATCGGCGGGATGTGGTAGGTATAGCTTTGGCGCAGCGGCAGATTGAGGGCGACCTCGGCATAGCGCATACGGACGACCTGCACAGGACGAAAACCGGGTTGCCGATTGTACGGCATCTGCCCGGCCACGCCAACATGGCGCTGTAGCAAACGCAGGGCAATCGCATTAAATTGTTTTTTTGCCACAGAGGCACAGAGGGCACAGAGTTTGCTTTGGCAAAGCAGCACAATTCGGAAATACTGTTGTTATGTGGGCGACCAGTCAGTCACTCAAAATTGGAACGAGCGCCTTTCTCTGTGTTCTCTGTGCTCTCTTCGATCTCTGTGTTGGCTTTTTTGCATCGACGCAGTGCAGAAAGAATTCTGTATCGATGCGATTGGCTTGGGTACAATTCAAGCATGGATACGCCAGCACTTTCGCCAGCGCTTTGCCAGCGCATCTTGCGGCACTTTGGCCTGCCAACTGATGCGCCGCCCGATCTTTCTACGCTGTTCCAGTTGGTCGAGCGCTACACGCGGACCGTGCCCTGGGAGAGCGCCAGCCGCATCGCACGCCGGGCGCGGCATGAATCGGCGGCGGATTGCGCTGTGCTGGGCGCGGCATTTTGGGAAAGTCACTTCGAGGCTGGCAGCGGCGGCACCTGCTACGAGAGCAACTACGCATTCTGGGGATTGCTGCGGCGGCTGGGTTATGTCGGTTACTTGACGCTCAATGACATGGGCGAGCATGTGGGTTGTCACAGCGCGATCGTCGTGCGGCTGGCTGGGCGGAAGTGGCTGGTCGATGTCGGCTTTCCGCTATACACCTGCCTGCCGATCTGCGCAGACAAAGAGACTCGCGCCGAATGCCCGATAATGACCTATCGACTCGTTCCACAGGGCGGCGACAGCTACCTGTTGCGGAGAGAAAAGCTGGCCCGCGCCCACAGCTTCACCCTGCGCGACGAGCCGGTCGCTGATTTCGATTATCGCGCTACCTGCATTCACGATTATCGACATGATGGCGGGCAATTTTTGAATGAAGTCGTGATCCACAAGGTCGTCGCGGAGCAATTGTGGCGCTTCCACAGCGATGTGCTCCCCTTGTGCTTGCAGCAATTCGTCGCTGGCGAGCGGCAGGATCATGTCATGGGCGATGATCCGGCCGCTGAACTGGCGGCGAAGTTCGGCATGTCGCGCGAACTGGTTGCAGAGGCGCTGCGCGTACTGCCACCTACAGCTTGAAAAACAGTTCGGGATTCCTGAACGGGCGTCTCAGCGAAACACCCCTCCAGCCAGCTTGGAGGAGTCAGTCCAGCAAAGTAATGCAACAATCAAATGGAATCGCGTAGGGGCGACTCTTGAGTCGCCCACATGATCAACGGCGACATTGTGGGCGAGACAAGTCTCGCCCCTACAGATTTCGAATTTGAATAGCATCGCCCTTTTTCGCATGACTTACTTAGTCTTACCGGGAAACTGGGCGGGTAGCGCATCAAGCTACCGTCACGCCCTCGCACAGGTAGACATCCTGGATGGCGTGCAGCAGGCGCGCGCCTTCAGCCATGGGGCGCTGGAAGGCTTTGCGACCGCTGATCAGCCCCATGCCGCCCGCTCGCTTGTTGATCACCGCCGTCGTCACCGCATCCGCAAAGTCGTTGCTGCCGCTCGCGCCGCCACTGCTGATCAAGCCCACTTTGCCCATGTAGCCGTTGGCCACCTGGTAGCGCGTCAGGTCGATGGGGTGCTCGCTGCTCAGTTGGCTATAGATGCGCTGGTCGAGCTTGCCATAAGACGAATCGCCGCTGTTGAGCGCGCTGTAGCCGCCAGTCTGAGTCGGCAGCTTCTGCTTGACGATATCCGCGCCCAGCGTGACGCCCAGGTGATTGGCTTGCCCAGTTAGGTCGGCGCTGGATTCATGATTGACGCCGTCTATGGTGAAAGCTGGATTGCGCATATAGCACCACAGGATGGTCGCCATGCCCAGCTCGTGCGCCAATGCGAAGGCTTCCGCCACCTCGACCATTTGCCGATTGCTGTCGGCGCTGCCGAAATACACCGTCGCGCCCACAGCCACCGCGCCCATATCCCAGGCTTGCTTGACCGTGCCGAACATGATCTGCTCGTGCGTGTTGGGGTGGGTCACCAGTTCGTTGTGATTGATCTTGACGATATAAGGAATGCGGTGGGCGAAGCGCCGAGCTGTCAGACCGAGCACGCCAAATGTCGATGCCACCGCGTTGCAGCCGCCCTCCAGCGCCAGCTCGATGATCTTCTCGGGGTCGAAGTATGCCGGGTTGGGCGCGAAGGACGCCCCGGCCGAATGCTCAATGCCCTGGTCGACCGGCAAGATGGACACATAGCCCGTGCCCGCCAAGCGTCCGCTGTCGGCGATCTGCTGCAGGCTGCGGATGACGCGTGGGCTGCGGTCGCTGTCCAGCCAGACGCGTTCGCTAAAGTCGCTGCCGGGCAAAGCCAGGCTGTCGCGCGGGATGGTCGCGCATTGGTGCGTAAGCAGGTCATCGGCGGCATCGCCCAGCGCTGTGGCGATCTCGTCCAGGGTGGCTTTCGACATGGAGTTTTCCTCGTTGATGTGCTCTTCGCGTCCGATTATAGCAGGAATGCGCCGCGCTTGTGTTATGGTATGGCTATGTTGAATCGCCCCCACCGCCCCGCATGAGCGCCCTGGAAGAGCTGCGCCAAGCCTCCGAACTGCGCGACCCCGAACGCTGCCAGTTTCTGCTCAAGACGCTGTTTATGGAGATGGAGTTTTATCATGCGCTGGCGGTCGTGGTGGAACAGGCGCGCGCTTATCTGCCGACATTTGAAGCGGCGTATCCAGATGGCAAGTTCGCCAGGCAGATCCTCTTGCAGATGGTCAATACCGGGACTGCGCCGGCTCGCCTGCCGCCCGAAGCCCAGCGCGACTTTGACTATCCCGGCGCGGCCAATTATATGAAGGCGCTGGCGGATATGGCGCGGGCCTTGCAACCGGGCGCGCTGCCTGGGCGCATCGGCTACCTGGTCAGCGCCACGGCCAACGCCATCATGGCGATATTGGTCGAGCAATATTATGGACGGCGCAGCGAGGCTTGGGCAGTTGTGCGCAGCCAACCAGCTTCGGAGACCGCGCAGCAGATCGCCTATCAATTCTGGACCGATGACGAGGTGGCGCTGCTGGATACCGATGCCTGGCTGCAAGTCGCCGAAACCATCCAAGTGCACCAGCAGCGCAATGACCCCCCTAAGTCCCCCCGTCGGGTCGGGGGGAAGATGTAATGCCAAGACCGTCGGTCGTAGGCGCGAGGCGCTGACTCGCCCAATCGTGATAGATTCCGCCGTAGGGGCGAGGCGCTGACTCGCCCGATAGGACAAAAAACATGCAACCCGAAATCGCCATGAACATCGACGAACACGGCATGGAAGCGCCACCGCCGGGCATGTACGACTTTGCGGCGCAGGTACGCAGCGGCAGCGACGGTTTCGGGAGCGTGGGCGACTCCGACATCGCGCAATTTCACTCGCTGGGCTTTTTGGTCGTGCACAATGCGTTTGATGCCGCGCAGGTCGAGTCGGCGCGGGCTGGCTTGCGGGCGGCCATTTTGCAAGGCGGCGACAACATCAGCTATGCGGCGGCGGCGCGCGACCATTTGCCCCGGCTGAGCCAAGCCGAGCGGCTGGACAGCGTGCGCAAGCTCATGCCCATCATCGACAGCGATGCGCGATTGCAACAATGCGCCGAAAATCCTCGGCTGCTTGAGGTGGTCGGGCGCATCCTGGGCGAGCAGCCGGCGCTTTCGCAAGATATGGCGCTGCTCAAACCGCCGCTCATCGGCCGCGAGAAACCCTGGCATCAGGATATGGCTTACTTCGACTACCCGGCTGGCACGACCATCGTTGGCGCTTGGATCGCGCTGGACGAGGCGCTGCCCGAAAATGGCTGCATGATGCTCATCCCAGGCAGCCACCTGGAAGGACCCGTCCTGCACTGGCAGCGGCGCGACTGGCAGATCTGCGATACGGATGTGCCGGTGGGTCGCAGCGTAGCCGTGCCTCTGCAGCCCGGTGGCTGTTTGCTTTTTCATTGCCTGCTGCAGCATGGCACGCCACCCAGCTGCTCACGCAGACGCCGCTGGGCATTGCAGTTTCATTATCGTGGCGCCAGCATCGAACCCCTGCCGGACAGCGCGCATCGTTTGCGAGTCTTCGGCGCAGATGGCAAAGACGCGACTTGTTGACCCCCGCTGGGTCGGGGGGGGGGGGAAGTTCATCCGCTGTGGCGGATATTCATGATGTCGCCGTCTTGCACGAGATAATCCTTGCCTTCCAGCCGTTGCCGGCCCGCCGCTTTGATGGCGTTTTCGCTGCCTAGTTCGAGCAGATCGGCATAGCGGAAGACCTCGGCGCGGATGAAACCGTGCTCGAAGTCGCTATGAATCAGACCGGCTGCCTGTTTGGCGTTTGCGCCGGCGGGGAAGCTCCAGGCGCGCACCTCGTCGCCGCCGATCGTGAAGAACGACTCGATGCCCAGCAACTGGTAGGACAAACGAATGACTTTGCTGCGCGACAATTCGCCGATGCCATATTCGTCCATGAACAGGGCAGCATCGGCGGCATCCAGCTGGGCGAGCTCGGCTTCCAGCGCGCCTTGAATGACAGCCAGCGCCGCTCGTGGGTAGGGCAGCTGTAAATCTTTGCCCGCCGCGTCTGCATCATCGCCCATATTCAACAGCGCCAGCACCGGTTTGCGCGTCAAAAAGCCAAAGCCGCGGATGAGTTTTTCTTCGCCGGCGTCCAGCGCCAGGCTGCGCAACGGCTGCTCGGCTTCCAGGTGGGCATGCAGTTTTTCGAACAAGGGCTGCTCGACCAGCAGGCTCTTGTCGGCTTTGCTGCCTTTCAGGCGCAGTTCCGATTCGATGCGCCCCAAGCGCGCCTCGGCCGCCAGCAAGTCCAGCAGCAGGAATTCGCTGTCGATGATTTCCAGGTCTTGGGCGGGGTCGATGCGCTGGTAGGGGTGGGGCACGCGCGCTTCGTCAAAGCAGCGCAGTACATGCAAAAAGCCGTCCACCTGCGCTAGTTCGCTGCGGAATTGCCCGGCCAGCCCGCCCTCGCCGATGCCCTTGTCCAAGCCAGCCACATCGGCATAGGTGATCTGCGCATAAGTGCTTTTTCGCGGTTGGCACACCTGGGTCAAATGATCGACCCGCTCGTCAGGCACGCGCACGGTGGCGCTGTTTATGGCGAATTGCCCGCTGGAAGCTGCGCTGGTTTGATAATCGCCGCCAGTGAGTGCGTTGAAGATGGTGGTCTTGCCGCTGTTGGGCAAGCCGATGATCGCGAGTCGCATGTTGGATTGTGTCTCCCTGCTTGTGCCAGGCGCGGCAATTCTAGTCGCACACAGGGCTTGTCCGCTATTGGCTAATGAAAGCCACGCATCTGCGATTCTTTTCCTTTAGCCTGGAACGTCGTACGGGGGTCGCGCCGTTTTCCAAGCCTCTCCAACCAGACAAGATATTGCGCAATCATGCCACTTATCGCGCAATTCGCTTGACAATTAACGGGATATATTGTATTCTGAATCTATTGTGAATATCACATTACCGATATGATTCAGTCCGATATGTATTCTGGTCATTTCCGCGGGGAGGTCGAAATGAAAGCATTCCAGCAGCAAATCGCAAGATTCCTTGAGTCTCGCATCTACCCCCCCCCCCGCATTTCGCGCTAAATCCCGACCTCGCCCGGAGTTCGGCATGAACTCCGCAACATTCACCAAACTTGTCATTATCGCAATCACGCTCCTGCTGCTGCCGGCCTCGCAAGCCTTCGCCGCCACCATCACCACCAGCGCCACCTGCAGCTTTGAAAACGCCTGGGCTTCCGCCAAAGGCAACAGCAACACCGGCGGATGCGTCGCCGTCGGCGCCTACGGCGACGACACCATCATTCTGCACGCCAACGCTGTCATCGCCGGCGGAGACTTGACGCTGACCAACGCCAGCGCGATCACCGTCGAAGGACGCGGCTTCACCATTGACGCCAACAGCAACGACCGCCATTTCGCCTTGAATCAAGCATCAACGATTACACTGAATAACGTCAAGCTCACTGGCGGGCAGAATGCTCAACCAGCCTCGATTTATCTGGTCGATGTCGGCGGTCCTTCCACAGTCAACATCAACAACAGCGTCATCTGCGGCAATGTGACCACCTCGACCGACGCTTTTGCATCCGGCGCAATTGAGGTAGGCGCTGACCAGACCCTTGTTATAAGAAACAGCGTCATCTGCAACAATACCGGCAGCAGCAAGGGCGGCGGAGTAAATAATGGCGGCAACGCGACCATCATCAACAGCGTCTTCTACGGCAACACCGCCAGCTCAGACGGCGGCGCGATATACATGCACAACCACGGCGTAACAGAGAGGTTAATCCTTCGACACGTGACCATCACGAACAACACAGCCGCGCACGGCTCAGGGATTTTTCTCCAGACCGGACTCCTCGAAATACGCAACAGCATCATCTACGGCAACAAAAGCGGCCCCGATTGCCGCTCGCACCCCGCTTACTCCAGTACCGTCACCGTCAGCGGCCTTATTCTCGGCACTTCCGTCGATTGCGGCAACCACTTCACCCCATCCAGCA
>DAOUJB010000054.1:0-7137 GCA_034423155.1 Anaerolineae bacterium
CAAGCCAGCTCCAGCCCGTCATAACCGAAGTCGGCGGCTTTTGCAGCCAGGGTTTCGATTGGCAGGTCTGCCCACTGCCCGGTGAATAAGGTTACGGCTCGTGCCATCAGACAAGTCCTTTCAGTTACGATTCCAGTGCCCTGATTCAGTTCGCGCCATTATAGCTTGCGGCGCAGCAATGACAAATACCACGCCGCGCCGCCCGTTTTGCGCCAAGTGCCCGAAGCGCGTTATGATTTTGACCCAGCAGCCAGCATAAAACGAGGGTTCACGCCATGTATAACGGACTGAATATCATCGACTTTCATGTGCACTTCCCGACGCAAAGTCGCTGGATTATCGAACGGGGACCGAACTGGCGACAGCGTTATATAGATCGCATTGGCGAAAAGCGCGCCAAAGTCGCCCGCGAGCATGCGCTTGCCTACAACCGTCAGTGGCGCGCCACCTGGGGATTTGATCCGCCCGAACGCGCAGAAACCACCGACGAGCAGCAAGCCGACCGCTGGGCAGCCGAAGTCGACAAGTATGGTTTGCGCGCGGTGGGCTTTGTGACCGGCGGCGGCAACAAAAATCTGGCCAGCATCGTCCGGCGTCATCCCGACAAATTCATCGGCTTTGCCCATCATTATCTGTTTAGCGAAGGCGCTGCCGATGAACTCAAGCGCGCCGTAAACGAAGATGGCTTGAAAGCCTACAAGCTGCTGGCGCCAGCGCTGGACCGCCCGGTCGAAGACATGGACGCCTACCCGGTCTGGGAAATGTGCGCCGAGCTGGATATCCCTGTGCTCATCCATTTTGGCATCCAGGGCAGCGGCGGCGGCATCGCCTGGCACCAGAATATCAACCCGCTGAAGCTGCACAATGTCGCCAAAGATTTCCCCGAAGTGACATTCGTCGTGCCGCATTTTGGCTGCGCTTGGATCCGCGAGACGCTGCAGCTGTGCTGGGCTTGCGGCAATGTCTGCATCGATACCAGCGGCTCGAACCAATGGGTGAAGTGGGTGGATGGCGAATGGGATACCAAAAAGCTCTTCCGCAAATATATGGAAACAATCGGTCCCGAGCGCATCATCTTCGGCACCGATTCCAGCTACTTCCCGCGCGGGTTCGCCGAGCCGTATTTGGCCGACCAGATCCGCGATGTGCGCGAACTGAATTATCGCGAAGACGACATCCAGCTGATCTTCGGCGGCAACGCGGCGCGCCTGCTCAAGATCGAGCTGTGAGGCGCCAGCGGGCAATTTGGCATTGGCGCGCAGATGCGTTACAGTGAAGATGCCCTATCAACAACCCAATAGAAACGAGGAGACGAAAATGCGTTTCATCAAACTTTTTGCCGTCCTGGCTGTGCTGATTGCTCTGGCGTCGCTGGGCACGGTCGCGCTTGCGCAAGACGACATGATCGAGATTGAGTACTGGCAATATAACTTCCAGGCGCGGGTCGATGCGATGAATGAGCTCATCGTGCAATTCGAAGCGGAGAACCCGGGCATCAAAGTCCTCCACAACAGCGACATCCCCTATGCCAACTTCCGCGACGAACTGGCAGCCTCTGCGCCGGCGGGCGTTGGTCCTGATGTGGTCACACTCTTCTACGGCTGGATTCCGGCTTTCGTGGATGCAGGCTATCTCGTGCCATTGCCCGAAGATCCATTCAGCGAAGACTTCATCCTGGAGCACTTCTCGCCCATGGTAGCCAACTCGAAGTTTGAAGGCAGCTACTGGGCGATACCGACTGCCGTGCGTTCGCTGGCGATGTTTTGGAACAAAGACATCTTTGCCGCGGCCGGGCTCGATCCAGAATCCCCGCCCGCCAACCTGGACGACTTCGTAGCGGCTGCTATCGCCACGACCGTCTATGATGGCGACATGGATGTCTTCAACATCACGCAGCAGGGACACGCGGCCGCCTTTGCATCGCAAGACCACCACTGGTTCCGCGAGGTGCTGCTGCGGCAATATGGCGGCGCGCCCTATAGCGATGATGGACGCACGGTCACCTACAACAGCGAAGAGGGCTGCGCGGCGTTCAGCTGGCTGGCCGCCTTTGAAACCGAGCACATGACGGGCAGCAACGACATCCTAGACGGCTCGACAAACGCCTTCGTCAATGGCGATACCGCCCTGCATGTCGATGGCTCCTTCCGCATCGGCACGATCGCCCGGAACAATCCCGACCTGAATTATGGCGTTGCCGAGCTGCCAGTGGGACCCAATGGCGAGCAGCACACCTTCGGCTCCTATTGGACGCATGGCATCACGCGCCGCGCCAATGACGATCCGGCTCGCCTGGAAGCCGCTGTCAAGTTCCTGCAATTCATCACCACGCCCGCAGCCGGCACGCTCTGGGTCAATAGTGTGGGAGAATTGCCAGCGCAGGCAGCCGCAGCCAGCGACGAAGCCATCTTGTCCGACCCCATCCTCGGTCCTTTCTCGGCTGGCTTGGCTTATTCGCACGCGACCTTCTTCGTCGATGAAAGCGCCCAGCGTCAAGTGCTAATCGATGCCTTCGACAATGTTCGCCTGGGCGGGATGGATCCTTGCGAAGCGCTGGACGAAGCCGCAGCGATCGAACAGGAGTTGATCGACTCCTTCTGGGCAGACCGCGAATAGCGCGCCCGAACAACAAGCAATTTCCTCTGCGTCGGGTGGACTTTTACCCGGCGCAGCAATTTCTAGGCAACGGCAGGTGTAGGGGCGATACTTGTATCGCCCGTTTGTGGAAACCGTGCTAGATACGGATGAGGCAAGCCTCTCGCCGGCGACGAAAGCAGACAGGCAGGCAAGTGAAAGAAAAGAACGAACGCATCTACGAAGCTGGTTATGAGGACGGTTATCACGATGCCGCGTCGTCTTTTGTCGCTATGTCCGCACAGCCAACGCGCAACGATACCGCCTTCATCATCGGTCTCATTGCGGGTCTCTTCGGCATCTGGGGCTTGGCGCACATCCTCAACGACAAGCTGGGCATGGGCTGCCTGTGGTTTTTCATCGTCGGTCCCCTGGTCGCGGGCTTGCTGGCTGGCCTAATCGTGATGACCGGCGGCATAGGGTCGATTGTGGCGCTGCCCTTGTGGCTCTACATCGTCTACTCGCAAGCCAAAAACGGCGCGACCAGACCTTGACCCGCGGAATAAGTTGGCACAGTGATGATTGACAATCCCGACAAGAGCAAACTCGCCACGGCCGACAAGCGATTCCGTTGGACGCTAGCCCGCCGCAAGGTCGTCTGGGCGTATATTTTTCTAGCGATCCCCATCATTTTCTTTGCGTACATCCGCATCTACCCCGCCCTATTCGCTTTTCAGATGAGCCTGCACGATTACAACCCGCTGGCGGCTGAACAGCCCTATGTGGGCTTGGAGAATTACGAGAAACTGATCGACGAGCTGAGCAAGCGCAAATCGCCTACCAAGGCGGCCTTCCAAAACACAGCAAATTACTTGCTGCTGGGCGTGCCGATCCAGCTTTGCCTGGCGCTGATGATCTCGCTGATGCTCAATGAAATCCGCTTTATGAGCACCTTTTACCGAATCATGTTCTTTTTGCCTTTCGTCACCTCGACCATCGCCATCGCCTGGGTCTTCCGCATGTTGTACCAGCCGCGCTTTGGCTTGATCAATGTCATGCTGCAGTTGGTTTCGCTGCCCCAGCAGCCATTCCTGAATAATCCCAGGCAGGCGCTACCATCGGTGCTTTCGCTGGTGATCTGGCAAGGCATGGGCTTCGCCGTCATCATATTCCTGGCCGGCTTGAAGCAGATCCCGCGCACTTATTATGAAGCCGCCGAGGTCGATGGCGCCAGCCGCTGGCACACTTTCCGCTTTATCACGCTGCCGCTGCTGAACCCGACCATCGTGTTCCTGCTGGTCTTGCAGACGATTTCTTTCCTGCGCATGTTCGCTCCTGTCTTGGCGATGACCGAGCAAGGGCGTGGCGGTCCTCTGGATTCGACGACGACAGTGGTGCTACGCGTCTACCGCGAGGCCTTCACGAGCTTTAACATGGGTTACGCTTCGTCGCTTACGGTGGTGCTGTTCGCCTTCATTCTAATCATCACGATCATTCAGCTGCGCGTCACGGCGCGGCGCATCAACTAGAGCGGGCGCAATGGAAGCGATCACCCCCAGCAACCTCTTCAAAGAACGCAGCGATTCCCGCGCGGTGGGCAGCGGGCGCGGCGAATGGAAGTATCGGGCATTTTCGTACCTGGTGCTGACGGTCTGCGCGCTGACGATGGTCGTGCCTTTCATCTGGATGCTTTCGACCTCGCTCAAGCCCGAAAAGGAAATCTTGCGGCGCAACTTCTTCCCCAACCAAGCGACTGTGGACAACTACAGCGAAGTCATCACCGAGACAGATTTGCCGCTGTGGTACAAGAATTCCTTCATTGTGGCGGTATTCAGCACGATCAGCGTGGCTTTTTTCGATTCGCTGGCTGGGTATGTTTTCGCCAAGTACCAGTTCCCCGGCAAGCGTCCCATCTTCATCATATTTTTGACATCGCTGATGGTGCCGACCGAGATGCTGATCATCCCCTGGTTCATCATGTCGTCCAACCCGCCCATCGGCGGCACCTGGGTCGATACCTATTGGGGCATTGCCTTTCCTGGGGTCATCACGGCTTCTGGCATCTTCCTGATGCGCCAGTTTATGCAGGGCGTGCCGGACGAGCTGCTGGATGCCGGGCGCATTGACGGCGTCAGCGAATTCGGTTTGTATTGGCGCGTGGCGGTACCGCTCAGCCTGCCAGCCATCGGCGCCCTGTGCATCTTCAACTTTCTGGGCAATTGGAATGCCTTTATTTGGCCCCTCATCGCCACCAGCAAGAGCGAGATGTTCACCTTGCCGGTGGGCATTCAACTTTTTTCGTCCGAGGCCCAGACACCCTGGAATCTGATCATGACGGGCGCGTCGCTTTCGGTCGTGCCGCTGCTGATCGTGGTCATCATTTTCCAGCGCTACATCATCGAGGGCATCGCGCTGACCGGGCTCAAAGGCTAGGCATGGCGCGCGCCGATCCCAGCTTTCCACATCCGCTTTACGACAAGTTCGTCTTGCAGCCTTTCTTCGCAGACGCCAAGGTCTATTATTTTGCCCCGATGCTGGCGGCGAATCGCGCGCATGCCATCATGCTCTGCAAGTGCGGCATCATATCGCGGGACAATGCCGCGGCGCTGCTGGATGCGCTGGCGCGAGTCGAGTCGCTGGGCGTCGACGGGCTGGACTATCGCGCGGGCACCGAAGACCTCTTCTTTGCCGTGGAGAACGAGCTCATTGAATTGGCCGGCGCAGCCCACGGCGGAAATCTGCAGCTGGCGCGCAGCCGCAACGACCTGGGTTATGCGCTGACACGTCTGGCGCTGCGGGCGCTGCTGCTGCAGGCGCTGGACGATCTGCTATCCCTGCGCGAAAGTTTGCACGAGTTTGCTTTTCAACACCTGGACACGCTGATGCCCGGCTATACGCATACGCAGCCGGCGCAGCCCACCACCATGGCGCATTATATGGCTGGCATTTTGGCTGGTTTGGCGCGGGATACAGCACGGCTGCAACTCGCGTACATGACCAACAACCAGAGTCCGCTGGGCGCGGCCGCTTTAACGGGCACGGCATTCCCGATCGACCGGGCGTTGAGCGCGCGTCTGTTGGGCTTTGATAGCGTGATGCACAGCACCTACGACAGCATCGGCGCATCGGACAACTTGACAGATGTCTCGGGCGCGTTGGGCTCGCTGGCGGTGAATTTATCGCGATTTACGAAAGATATGCTCTTTTGGGCGACGCAGGAAAGCGGCGCGATCCGCATTCACGGCAGCTTCTTGCAGATCAGCTCGATCATGCCGCAGAAGCGCAACCCGGTCGTGCTGGAACATCTGCGGGCGCGCATCAGCCGCATGCTGGCGCTGGCGGGGGGAATCGCGCTGCAATGCCACAACATCCCCTTTGGCGATACGCAAGATATCGAAGACGAGATCTTCCCGCTGCTGTTCGGCTCGCTCGAGACGGCGAAGGCGATTCTGCAACTTTACGCCGCCGTCATGGACACGCTGGAGGTCAATGTCCAGCATCTGCGCGCGCGGGCTGCGGCGGGTTTCACCACGGTCACCGAGCTGGCCGATACCCTCGTGCGCGAATGTGGGCTGCCATTCCGACAAGCGCACAACATCGTTTCGGCGCTGGTCAGTCATGCGCAGGCTGAAGGTCTTTCGCCGGCAGATCTGACTGCGGAGACACTGCGTCAAGTCGCGGCAAGTAGGCTGGGGCTGGAGATTTCGCTAGCCGACGAAGTCTTCCAGCGCGCGCTTGACCCGCAGGCATTCGTTGATTCGCGCAGCCTGTATGGAGGCGCAGCATCATCTGCAACCGCGGCCGTCCTGGCGGCGCAGCAGGAGCAAATCCAGGTCGACCGGCAGTGGCTGGACTCCCGGCGCGACTCGCTGGCTGACGCCGACAAGCTGCTGCAAGACGAGATCGCGGCGCTGCTTACTCCAGCGTGAGCAGATAGGCGATGATGTCGTAAAGCTCTGCTTCGCTGAAGATCTGCGCATAATTGCCTGGCTTCAGGCCGGCGTCATAATCCGGGACCACATAGGCGGATGGATTGACGATGGCGTTGAGCAGATATTCGACAGCGCTCTGCCCCTCGACGCGAGTTTCTGCGCGCGCGCCCACATTGAGCAAACCAGGACCAATCAAGCGCGATTCGCTGTCGGTGAAGTGGCAGCCAGCGCAGGCGAATCCGGCCGCGCTTTGCAGCTCGGAAAATAATGCTGCGCCGCGTTCGGCATCGGCAGTGTCGGGCAGCGCAATCTCGCCATAGACAGACATATCCACAGCCGAAGCCGCATCCGCAGGGTCGGGATCGTCGATATCGGAGCGGCCTTCCAGCGTCAACAGATAGGCGACGATGTCAAAGATTTCGAGGTCGCTGTAGATTTCCGCCCAATTCGCCGGCATCAGCCCTGCCTCGTAGCCCTCGACCACATAGGCGTTGGTATCAACGATGGACTGATAGATATATTCCGCGGGGCTTTGCTCGGGCGCTCGCTGGGCGGCGCGGTCTTTGATATTCAGCAAGCCGGGACCGATGAGTTTCTTTTCGCTGTCGGGGCTGTGGCAGTTGGCGCAGGA
>DAOUJB010000055.1:0-2934 GCA_034423155.1 Anaerolineae bacterium
TGCATGGGTCCAGAAGGCTTGACCTACAGCATTGACGACAGCCAGATCGGCATTGCCACGGGCGAACTGGCCATGGCTTTCACTTGGGCGACCCGCGCCGCCGCCATGGACGACCCCGACTTTTCCGATTATGTCGGTGGCATCGAATTTGCGCCTGCTCCCAAAGCTATGGCTGACGGATTGTACGGGGCGACCGGTGGCACAGGCGCAGGCTTGGGCATCCCCGCCAACATTGATGACGACCCCGACCTGGTCTTCCAGATTATCCTTGAGGCGCTGGATGCCGAAAGCCAGTTGGGCGCGTCGCAGCTGGGCGTCATCACCCGTGTTTCGGTCGCGGCCGAAGCCGATGCGCGCTACCTGCCGGCTGTCTTCGCTACCATCGAGGGTGGCGTCGAAGGCCAGAATGTCCCGGCCATCGGCGCGGTGCTGAACCCGGTCTGGGATCAGTGGCTGCCGCAGATCATGACGGGCGAAATGTCCGCCGCCGAACTGCTGGAGGCCGCTGCCGAGGCCTACACCGCAGAAGCCACCGCACAAGGCTTCATCGAGGGTTAGACTCCTTTTGCCCCCATCCCCCTGCCCCTTCCCCCAAAATGAGGGAAGGGGAGCTATAACGCGCGAATTGTGCAGTTAAAGCCCCTCCCTCTTCATGGGGGAGGGGTTTGGGGTGGGGGATCAATTTTTGCCATCCCCCGCCATTGCGCGCTACACTAGGCGCAGCCTAGCCAGTGGCGGATCACCATGCCCACCCGCGCTTTCACATTTTTTGTCGCGCCCAGCCTCATCATCATGCTGGCCTTGATGACGCTGCCTTTGCTGGCGTCGGTCGTGTTGGGTATGCACTACATCACTTTCCGCAACCTGGACGCGCCTTTGTGGGTCGGCTTGCAGAATTACGAACAAGCCCTGAACGACCCGGAATTCTGGGATTCGCTGGAGTTCACGCTGATCTTCATCGCGGCGACCGTGCCCACGCGCATCGTGCTGGGTTTGGCCTTCGCGCTGCTGCTCGACCAGGTCAAACGCTTCCGCGGCGTCTTCATCGCGGCGGCGCTGGTGCCTTTTGTGATGACGCCGGTGGTCGGTACGTTGATCTTCCGCGACATGTTCGACCGCGGCGGACCCTACTGGTACTGGATGCAGCAGCTATTTGACTATCGCATGTTCATGAACAACCAGACTGTGCCGCTGCTCATCATCTTTCACAATATCTGGACAGCCACGCCTTTCGCCATGATCGTGCTCTTCGCCGGCTTGCAGACGCTTCCGCAAGAATCGCTAGAGGCGGCGCGCGTCGATGGGGCGAGCTGGCTGCGGCAGTTGTGGCATGTGGCCATCCCACATTTGCGCTCGCTCTTCGTCTTCATCGCACTCATCTCCATCATGGATGCCTACCGCGTCTTTGACAGCGTCTTCGTGCTGACGCAGCAGAATCCCATCTATGACGCCGAAACCATCATGTATTACAACTTCCAGGTGGCGCTGAGCTTTGGGCGGCTGGGCAAAGCCAATGCCATGAGCGTGCTGACCGTCATCGGCATCTTTGTCGTTTTGATCCCCTTCCTCGTCATGACTTACCGCGAGCAGGTGGAGGAAGTCTAGGATGACGCAGACACGCAACCCCCTGGCGCGCGCGCTGATTTATGCGGTGCTGGTCGTCTTCACGATCTACAATGTGCTGCCCTTCTGCTGGACGATCCTCAACTCGCTGAAGCTGCCCAAAGACGCCAACGCCCGCACGCCGCGCTTCCTCTTCCAGCCGACCGGCGAGCATTATGCCGAATTGTGGCTGAATATGCGCCCGGATGATTTCGCGCCGTATGGTTTGGCGCTGGTGCTGCTGATCTTCGCGCTGGCAGTCATCTTGTTCTATGCCAATCGCATCCCCGCGCCCAACGCCCTCATCTACCTGTGTGTGACCATCGCTGGCATGGCCATCCTGCTGGGCTTGCCGCGCGTGGTCAACACCGCCGAGTTTTATGACTACCTGGTCAACAGCGTCATCGTAACCATCGGCACGTTGGCGGTGAGTCTCAGCTTTGGCGCGCTGGCCGGTTATGGATTGGCGCGTTATCGGCATGTGATATCGGTGGTGATCTTGGTGCTGGCGCTGGCATTTCGCTCGCTGCCGAGCCTGGCGCTGGTCTTGCCCTTTTATTATCTGGGGCAACTTTCGGGCTTGTACGACACGCACATTTTGCTGATTTTGTGCTTGGTGGCGGTGAATCAGCCCTTCACGATCTGGATGCTGCGCAGCTTCTTTATGGAGATCCCGCGCGAAATCGAAGAAGCGGCGATGATTGATGGCGCGGGGCGGCTGCGTTCTTTCGTGTCGGTCATCGTGCCCATCATGGGTCCGGGCATCATCACCACGGGTTTGTTCACGCTGCTGCTGGCTTACAACGACTTTTTGCTGGCGCGCATCTTGACGCAGATCAACTGGACGCTGCCGGTGGGCATCGCGCAATGGACGGGCGGAGAAGACCCGGGGCATATCACGCTGGCGGCGGCTGGATCGGTATCCGTCACCCTGCCGATCTTGCTGGTGATCATCTTCTTCCAGAAATATCTGATTCGCGGCTTGGCGTCTGGGGCAGTGAAAGGCTAGGTCTGCGCTGTCAAATCCACAGCCAGCGCCTCGGCTTGCAGCGCCAATTCTGATGCCAAGAAACAGCGCGCTTGTGGGATAGCCGTGTCCGTCCGTTCGCGGATATCGGCGATGAGGTCGCGCCCATAGGTGATTTCGACATCGCTGCAGTCGATATAACGCGCGCCTTCGCCATTGACCAAAAACAAGTGACTCGCCCCGGAGCGACCGGCCACATCGATATTCTTGCGCAGCTCAATCGTGCCTTCTGTGCCCACCAGGAACAGCCGCACATCGCCCCAGACCGGCAAGCCCTGCGGCGTCAGCCAATCAACGCGGATATG
>DAOUJB010000056.1:0-2483 GCA_034423155.1 Anaerolineae bacterium
CTCTACCTGGACGAAGCCGACCTGACCTATGCGCCGACCGTGCCCAACCCTGGCAAGATCCTCTGTGTCGGCTTGAATTATCGCAAGCACGCTGCCGAATCGGGCATGGCCGAACCGCAAGAGCCGGTGCTCTTCAGCAAGTTTAACAACGCGCTGGCTGCGCCCAACGAAGATATCCCCATGCAAACCGACTGGACGGCGGTCGATTATGAATCGGAACTGGGCGTGGTCATGGGCAAGACGGCGCGCAATGTCCCGGTCGATGCAGCGCTGGATTATGTCTTCGGCTATTGCAATATGAATGACCTCAGCGAACGCGACTTGCAGATGCGCAGCGGTCAGTGGCTGCTGGGCAAGACTCTGGACAAGTTCCTGCCGCTCGGACCATATGTGGTAACTGCCGATGCCATCCCCGATCCGCAGAATCTGTCCATCAAGGGCTGGATGAATGGCGAGCTGCGCCAAGACAGCAACACCGCCGACATGATTTTCAGCGTCGCCGAGGTGATCGCCTATGCCAGCCGGGTGATGACGCTGTCGCCGGGCGATGTCATCAGCACAGGAACGCCCGAAGGCGTCATCTTGGGCATGCAGCCGCGGGTGTGGATGCAACCGGGCGATGAGTACAGCGTAGAAGTGGCCGGTTTGGGCAGGCTGGTAAATCGGATGGTCGAAGCATGAGCGGGGCGGCGACTTACTTGGTGACAGGGGGCATGGGCTGCATCGGCGCTTGGGCGCTGCGCGAGCTGGTGCGACGGGGCGACCGCGCCGTCAATTTTGATGCCAGCGCCGACCGGCACCGCCTCGACTGGTTGATGAGCCGCGACGAGCAAGCGCGGATCACTTTCGTGCAGGGCGACCTGCGCGATGAAGCGGCTGTCAAAGCGGTCTTCGCCGAGCAGGGCATCACGCATGTGATTCACCTGGCTGCGCTGCAAGTGCCCATGTGCCGCGCCAATCCGTTGCTGGGGGCGCAGGTCAATGTCGCTGGCACGGTCAATATCTTCGAGGCGGCGCGGGAAAATGGCCTTGAGCATGTCGCCTATGCCTCGTCCATCGGCGTCTATGGTCCCCCGTCCGACTTCCCGCCTGGGCTGATCGCCCACGATGCGCCACAACAACCGCGCACGCTCTACGGCGCTTACAAGGTGTGCAACGAGCAGACTGCGCGCGTGTATTTCTACGATCATGGCATTAGCAGCGCCTGCCTGCGCCCATATACGGTGTATGGCGTCGGGCGCGACCAGGGCATGACCAGCGAGCCAACGCATGCTTTGGTGGCGGCGGTCAAGGGCCAGGCTTATCGCATCGGCTTTTGCGGCACGATGCAATTTCACTTCGCAGCCGATGTCGCGCGGCAGTTCATCCTGGCTGCCGAAACACCTCTGGATGGCGCTTATGGCTACAACCTGGGCGGGCAGCCGCATTCGGTCGAGCAATTTGTCGGCATCGCCAGCAAGCTCTTGCCCGCTGCAAGTATCGAAGTCGCGGATGCCCCGCTGCCATTCCCGTCCGGCTTTGACGACAGCGAATTGCGCGCGCGCTATGCCACCATCTACGAAACGCCGCTGGAAGAAGGCATCGCCGCGACTATCGAACATGTGCGGCGGCTGGGAGACAGAATTTAGCTGGATTGCGGATTTGGAAACAGGCGGCTGAGATCCAACGCAAAGCCGGGCAATACATCTTCGCCGGAGAGTAGGCCATCTGCCCCGACAAACTCAATATCGAGGCGCGCCCCGACTGCGGAACGGCAGACATCGACTCCCCGCTGATCGGGCAGGACGATCCAGACCAGCCGCGTACCATTCGCCAGGTAAATGGCGGCTTTGCGGCGGATGCTGCGGCTGGAGTTGGATGGCGAGACAACTTCCACTGCCAAATCGGGCAGGAAAGGCACGAAGCCAGTATCTGGTGCCTGGCTCAAGCGCGATTTGCTGACGAACGAGACATCCGGTACAAGCAGTGTGCTAGGGTCGCCGGGCGGGTTATAGCCGACTTCAATATGCACCTCGCCCAGGTCATGCACTTCGGCGAACAGCGTCAGATGCGCGTTTATCCGCGATGCCAACCAGCCATGTACCCTGTTCACAGGCGACATTTCGAAAACCTCTCCGGCGATCATGTACCAGCGGCGGTCGGCGAGTTCTGGCGGGCAGTCTGGTTGCCCGATGACTTCAGCCATATTAAGTTCTTGGAGGATCATGTTGCCTTTGCCTGACGATTGCGCTTGCTATACGATAACATAGAATCTAGTGACATCGGCGTCCAGTTGCGACATAGGCGCGGAATAATCCGTATAATATAGCGAATCGACACACTCAGCAGCGCGCTATCGAAAACACAAGACGAGAATCTGACCATGTCCAATACCACGCGCATCATCCAGCAGCTGGGCACGAACCTGCTCAATATGCAGCGGTCGCGCATCAAGACGCTCGATTATGTCATGCTGCGTCTGCCGTCCAGCTTTGCGCCCATGC
>DAOUJB010000057.1:0-3273 GCA_034423155.1 Anaerolineae bacterium
GAAGCCGCTGATGACCATGGGCATGATGCAGTCTTCGCTGCCCCCCGCCACCATCACTTTGGCGCGACCCATGCGGATCAGGTCGGCCGCGTCGCCGAGTGAATTGTTGCTGGTTGCGCAGGCGGCGGTGATGTTGTAGTTGGGTCCTTTCAAGCCGAAGTGCATGGACACGCGCGAGCTGATGCCATCGTGCAGCAGGGCAGGCACAATCACCGGGCTGACACCGCGATGCCCCTTGGACTCGAAGCCTTGCAGCGCCTGCACCACCGTGACGATGCCGCCGATGCCGCTGCCGACCACCACGCCGACATCGTATTTGTTGTCGTCGGTGATGACGATGCCCGCGTCGTCCAGCGCTTCTTCCGCGGCGACCAGCGCCAGCATCTGCGCCCGATCCATGCGCCGCATCTGCCGCCGCCCGAACTTGGCCACCAGATCCAGGTCTTTTACCTCGCCAGCCACGCGGTTTTCCACCAGGTCGGCGTCAAACAGGCTGATCCAGTCTATGCCCGACACGCCCGCGCGTATGTTCGCCCACGAATCTCCGACATTGTTGCCCACCGGACAAACCAAGCCCATGCCGGTGATGACGACTCTTTTGTCTGCCATGCTCATGCTTCCGTTCACTTCGCGCATTCACACCGCGCCGCTTCTAGCAAATGCAATTCTGTCAAGAGCGCCGCTTTCATCTCTTCTGGCAGCCGCGCCCAATGGATATCCAACAGCGCGCCTTGCAACGCCCGCCGCCTATTCAGGCTGACCGGATGCGATTGCCGCAGTCGCCAGAATACCATTGCCGCGCCATCTGCTTCGAGCTGGGCTCGCGTTTCATAACCCGCTTCCAGCAGCCACTGCGCCGATTTCTCGCCGATATTGCGCAGCCGCAGCAAGTCTGCGCGCATTATGCCCCGTTTTGCTGTGGTCCAGCAACCGCGACCACCATTTCATCCGAACGCAGGTAATGCCGCGCCGCCGCTAGCAGGTCTCGCCTGTCGATTTGTTTGACGCGCTCGGCATAATTCGCCAGGTAATCCAGCTCCAGCCCATAACTCTCCATGCTGTGGATGTGCGAGGCGATGCCCTCGTTGCTTTCCAGCTGCAGCGGCATGCGGCCCGTGAAGTAGCTTTGGTTGTCGGCCAGGTCTTCTTCGCTGACAAGCTCGCTGGCGAGACGTTCGATTTCGCTGCGAATGGATGCTATCGCCCGCTCGACATTGTCGGGATTGACGCCGGCGCTGATCGTCCAGGGGTCGGGTCCATGCCCGCCGCCCAGCCGACTGAAGGCGTAATAAGCCAAGCCCTGCTCTTCGCGCACGCTCTTGCCAATGCGCCCCATCATGCCGAATTCGCCCAGCACGCTATTTGCCAATTGCGCCGCCAGATAATCGTCCGACCGCCGCGCTGGTCCCACAATGCCCATGCTGATATCCGATTGCGTCTTGCCCGGCACAAATACATCCTGCCGCATCGACTCCGCCGGGGAGTCTGGCGCGTCAACAGTCCGCATGGGCGGCTGATCGTCATTGCGCCATTCGCCAAAAGCCTCGGCGGCCAGCGCCACGGCCTCATCGGCGGCGACTGCGCCAACTACCACGATGATCATGCCGCGCGGACCAAAATGGCGCGCATGAAAATCGGCGAGATCGGGCACAGCGAGATTGGCGATCGTGTTTTCGTCTCCGCTGGGGCTGTAGTGATAGGCATGACAAGCGGGATACAGCGCCTCGCGCATGGCTCTGCCCGCCCGATAGCGCGTGTCGAATTGGCTATATTGCAGCCAGGTCAGGCGTTCGCCGCGCAAGCGCTCGACATGCTCCGCCGGGAAGACCGGATTGCGCAGGGCGTCGTTTGCCACATCAATCAGCAGCGACAGATCTTCCGCCAGTGCCTTGCCCGAAAAACCGACCTTGTGCACATGCGCGCGAAAGCCCAGGTCCGCGCCATTGTCTTCCAAAGCGCTGTGCAGCTGGTCAAAACTGCGCGTGGCTGTGCCGGTCATCAGCGCGCCGGCTGTCAATGAAGCCAAGCCGTTCATGCGCGGGTCTTCGTACAGGCTGCCCGCATGCAGCGAGCCCATCAAGTTGACCGATTGCACGGCGGGATTTTCATAAGCCAGCACGACAATGCCATTGTCCAGCTCGGCGCGGGTGATATTGCTGGCGCGGGGGATGCTGTCTCGTTGAGTCATGCCGGCGCCCCCTGTGGATCGGTCGGATGCAGATAGCCCACCACACGACTGCCTGGCGTCAAATAGCCTTGCGCCGCAGCCTGCACATCGGCGGCGGTCACGCTCATCAGGCGTTCGGCGTAGGCGTCAAACCAGCCCGTTTCGCCCAAAATGAAAGACTGCGCCAACCAATAGGCCTGCCAGGTCACGCTCTCGGTGCTGTAGGCGAAGGCGGCACGCGATTGTTTGCGCGCCTTGCTCAGTTCGGATTCGCTGATGCCGTCGTTTTGCAGGCGTTCGATCTCATGCAGCAGCGCCGCTTCCGCTTCTTCGGGACTGCGACCATCGCGCAAGGTAATGATGATGCTATACAAATAGGGATCAATGGTGGGCGTCAGGGATGCGCCGACGCTGGCTGCGATCTCGGATTTGACCAGCGCTTCGTACAGGCGGCTGGTCTTGTTGTCCGATGCGCCGCTGGAGCCGGTCAGCACCGCATCCAGCACCTTCAGCTTCATCCAGTCGGGATGGGTGGCGGCTGGCGCGCGATGGCAGATTTCGCAGAAAGCCGTCTTGCCCGGACGCTCGACAGCCACTCGGCGTTGCCCTTGCTGGGGCGGTTCGGGACGGGCGAACAGCTCGGGCGTGGAACTGGCGGGGATGTCGCCAAAGAGCCGCTCGATCTTCGCCAGCATGTCGGCGCTGTCAAATGCGCCAACCGCGATGGCGCAGGCGTTGGCGGGGCTGTAATGATGCTGGTAATGCGCGTACAGGTCGTCGCGGGTAATAGTCCGCAGGTCGGTCTCATCGCCGATGATCTCGTGATGATAGCCATGCACGCGGAAAGCGGCGGCGCGCAGTTCTTCTTGCAGCCAGAAGGTCGGCTGATTTTCTGCGCCCTGCCGCTCGCTGATGATGACCGTGCGCTCGGATTCGGTCTCTTCGGGGTCGAAGAGCGCGTTGGTCATGCGGTCGGCTTCGGCTTGCATGGCGATGTCGATTTTGTCGGCGGGCAAGGTCTCGAAGTATTTGGTGGCGTCCATGCTGGTGAAGGCATTCCATTGTCCGCCAGCGCGGTCGATCTCGCGGTCGAGCAGGCCAGCGGG
>DAOUJB010000058.1:0-3490 GCA_034423155.1 Anaerolineae bacterium
AAGAAAGCCGCGTCCACGGGCAGCACGCCTTTGCCGAGCTCGGCGAGCAAGTCCTTGTGTTTGCCCTGGCGGACGGCGAGCGGCGACAAGGTCTCTTGCAGGCGCGTCCAGGCGGCGGGATATTGCGCGCTGGTCAGATGCCAGACGCGGGCTGTGGCGGCGGGGTCGCCCTGCTCAGGCGGGATGCGGCAGTCGTAAACGGCGAACTCGGCGAAATTGGTCAGGATGCCCACGGCGGTATTGCCCGACCAGCCATAGCTGCGCAACTGCCCGGCCGGCTCGATCTGCTGGCTGATGTCGATGGCGGGTTTTTTGGTCTCGACATAAAAGGCGCGGCGTCGCCCCGCCAGGAAGCTGTAGTCGGGGTGTTTGGTGCTGCCGCCGCTCTTCAAGCCGGCTTCGTGCAGCACCTGGTGGCTGTCGCCGACATCCCAGCCCAGCGCGGCGAAGAAGGGATTGACGAATTCCTGCCGCAGTTGAGCTTCGTTGTAGTCGGGCTGGGTGAAATGCGCCCGGCCCGCCTCGAACTTTTCGACCAGTCGCTGGATGGATTCGGGCATCGTCATACCCGCGATTGTAGCATAGGGTCTAGCCCACCTTCATGCCGTCGTAGGGGCGAGGCGATGACTCGCCCGATTTTTCCGCGTCGTCGTAGGGGCGAGGCGCTGGCCCGCCCGATTTTTCCGCGTCGTCGCAGGGGCGAGACGATGACTCGCCCGATCTCGCCATGAAAAGGATCCGTCGTAGGGGCGATACTTGTCTCGCCCAAATGGTCAATGTCGACATAGTGGGCGATACAAGTATCGCCCCTACACGAATTGGCAGGGGAGAAAGGTGGGTCAGCCCAGCGCAGCAAACGCCGCATTCCGCGCCTGCGCATGTTCCAGTTGCCGCGCCTGCAATGCCCGCGCCAGCCCCGCCATGTCGTGCGCTAGCGGCATCAGGTCGATGGCGTTGGCGCTGTTGATCATCTGCACCCAGTCGTCCCGCAGCGCGCCGATGCCGTGCATGGCTCCGGCGATCGCCCCGCCCATGCCGGCGATGCTGTCGTTGTCGCGTCCATAATTCGTGCCGCCGAAGATCGTGCCTTCATAGTCGCCGCCCGTCACCACCAGGAAGGCCAGCGCGATGGGCACTTCTTCGATGGCGTGCTCGCTGCTGGCTGTCCAGTGATTGCTGCCATCGCCGCGCTGCGATTTCGCGTCATCGGGTGAAGTGTCGTATTCGCGCATGACTTCGCGCAGGGGAGCGATCGCCTCGCGCCAGTCGGACAGGCTAGCGGCGCGCTCGACCAGCGCTTCAATGCAGGCGCGCGTGCCTTCTTTCGCCACGCCCAGTGCCGCCGCTACAATCGAATCGACCGTGGCGTCCGGCGCGAAAGCCGCGGCCACCGCAGCCGCCATCACCGCCGCCGCTTCCAGCCCGAAGCTGTGCTGATGCGCGCTGAAGATGTCGATGGCTTCGGCGTATGCCCGTTGGGGATCGCAGGCGTTGATGATGCCGACGGGCGCGGCGTACATGGCGGCGCCGCAGTTGACCATGTTGCCTGCGCCGGCGTTGCGCGGGTCGGCATTGCTCAGCCAGCGCATGTAGAGCCACTTTTCGGGATAAAAGAGCCGCTCGACCAGGGGCATGTGGCGTCCACGTTCGGGTATCCAGCGGTCTTCCAGCGCCATCTTCGGCACGATGCGGCGGAAGAATTCGTGCGCGTCCAGGTGGTCGCCACGCTCAAGGTAACACTCGCAGAGCAACTGGATCATGTGCGTGTCGTCGGTGTAGCGTCCATAGCCGCGGCCGCGCGTGTCTTCTTCGCTCCAGGCTTCGACCAGGTCGGTGATATAACCATAACGCGCGCGGATTTCCGCGGGCATGCGCCATTCGGCCGGCGCGCCCATGGCATCGCCGATCGCCCCGCCATACAGGCAGCCTTGCACCTTTTGCAGCAGCAAATCACTTTGCGTCATCGCAATCCGTCCTCACTATCTCCAATAGAGTAATGCAACAAAAGGAAAGTACGCCGTAGGGGCGACTCTTGAGTCGCCCACATGGCCGACGGTGATTTTGTGGGAGACAAGTCTCGCCCCTACAATTTTTGAGTTGGTGCGGCGTTGCTCGTTTGTCACATAATTTACTTGCATTTACTTCTGTGTCCTCTGTGTTTTTCAACAACTCACATATAGCGCACCGAATACACCACCGCCAGGTTGTTCACGAGGCAACGCCAGCTATCGCCACGGTCATCGCTGACATAGAAGTTGCCGGCTGTCGTGCCGAAGGCCAGCGAATCGCCCTGCGCATCCAGCCCATGGCGGAAGACGAGGTCATAGCAATGCTGCTGCGGCAAGCCCTCGCACAGGTTCTGCCAGGTCTGCCCGCCATCGTCCGTGCGACAGATGACCAGCGCGCGGTCGACCGGCACGCGGTATTCGGCGCTCACCGCCGGCGCGACCCAAGCCACATTTTCGTCACGCGCATCCACCGCCAGCGCGAAGCCAAAACCGGCCGGGCCGCCCTGCTTGTCGGCGATATCCTGCCACTGCCGCCCGCCATCCACGCTGCGGTACAAGCTGCAATGATTCTGCTGCCACAGCACATCGGGATTGCCGGGGCTTTGCAGCACGATATGCGGGTCTTGTCCGACTTCGGCGTAGGGATCGGGCAGGTAATCGGCATAGAGACCGCGGTTGCGCGCCTGCCAGCTTTCGCCACCATCTTCGCTGACATAGACGCCGCCCACGCTGATGCCGACGGTGATGTGACGGCTGTCACGCGGGTCGACCTGGATGGCGCAGATGCCCGGCAAATCGCGCCCGCCGCCAAACCACTGCGAGTTGCCCGGATCATTCCACAGCGCCTCGTTCAGCTGGAAGCTTTCGCCGCCGTCATCCGTGACGAAGAGGCCGCCCGGCTCGGTGCCGATGTAGAGGCGATTGGGTTCGTCCGCGCCGCCCGGCTCGATGATCCAGATATAGCTGGTCGTGGCTGGCTGCGTGAACTCCGGCGGGCTTTTCGCGCCATCGGGATACTTGGGCGCTTCGATCTCCTGCCAGCTTGCGCCGCCGTCCTGTGAGCGCGCCAGCTTCATGCCCCAATGTCCATGATCGAGGCTCGCCCAGATCGCGCCCGTGCGCCGGTCGTGCAGGGCGTAAACCACGGGAATCGCTTCGAAATGCGCCGATTCGATTTCCCAGTCGCCAGAATCTCGCGCCATGATTAGCAGGCCCTTGCGCGTGCCTATCAGCAATTTCTCGCCCATGCATCAACCTCCAGAAAGCGCCTGCACGATGATGACGCGCGTATCGTCAGCGACCGAATCGCTGAGGGCGACCTTGTCATGCAGCAGCTGGTCGCCCACGAAGATGTTGACATGCTTGCGCAGGCAGCCGCGCTCGTCGATGATGTAGTCGCCCAAGCCACGCCAGCGCTGGTCGACCGCCGCGATGATATCGGCGACTGTGGCCGCTTCGATCGCGCAGTCGCAGAGGTCGGG
>DAOUJB010000059.1:0-14649 GCA_034423155.1 Anaerolineae bacterium
GCGCCGAATTCTCCCACAGCCGCCAGCGCCGAATCCGGATCGCGCACCGTCATCGTGCCGATAACCAGCCGATCTGCGCCAGCATCGCGCGCATTTCGCAGCGCCGCCAGATCGCGCAAGCCGCCGCCAAATTGTACGCAGGCATCCAGGCGGGCGATTTTTTCCAGGATGCGCAGATTTTCGTTGGCTTGGTCAAATGCGCCATCCAGATTGACCAGGTGCAGCCAGCTTGCGCCTTGATCGAGCCAATGTTTGGCTGTCGCCAGCGGGTTGTCGCTGAAAGTCTGCTGCCGCGCCGGATCACCTTCTTGGAGCCGCACGACTTTTCCGCCGCGCAAATCAATGGCTGGGTAAATGATCATCCGCTGCCCCTCGTCAATTTGCCAAACGCAGAAAGTTCGTCAAGATGCGCAAGCCGGTTTGCTGGGATTTTTCGGGGTGAAATTGCACGCCGAAGATGTTGTCGCTGCGGATGGCAGCCGCGAATTCCACGCCATAATCGACCGATGCGGCGATCGTCCCGCGGTCAGTCGGCGCGCAATAATAGCTGTGCACGAAATAGACATAGCTCGCCGCATCCAGCCCGTCCAGCAGCGGACAGTCCTGCCTGACCTGCAGCTGATTCCAGCCCATGTGCGGCACTTTGAGCGCGTCAGAACGCGGAAAGCGAATCACGCGTCCGCCCAGCACGCCCAAGCCAGCATGCTCGCCCATCTCTTCGCCGACTTCGTAGAGGATTTGCATGCCCACGCAGATGCCCAGGTAGGGGATGCCAGCCGCCAGCGCCTGCTTCAAAGGATTAACCAGTCCCTGCTGCTGCAGCTGTGCCATGCCAGCGCCAAACGCGCCCACGCCGGGCAGGATGATCTTGCTCGCGCCGCGCAATTCTGCTGGTTCGCGGGCCAGGCGCATGTCGTTTACACCCAGGTGCTTCAAGGCGTGCAAGACGCTGCGCAGGTTGCCCGCGCCATAATCGATAACAGCTAGCATGTTTCGTCCCTTTCATAAACAAAAAACCCCGCAAGTTGAGCGAGGCGTCTGGTGCTGGGGGCGGCGCGAATCGTCACGCGCCAGGCTTCGCTCTGACAAGTCGGCAAAAGTGGTGATGATGAAAGGCTTTGGCAAGCATAGTTCGCACCCGCAGCGTGTTCTCGGCAGTCTAGTGGAATGCGGCTGCGCTGTCAATATGCTGATTGGCGCGGCATGGCAATCGCTTAAATCACAATCCCGCTGCTACAGTGCCGAAGTAACCAACAGTCTATACAGAAGTAGCACGAATTAATTCATGCGAAATAGATCTATGTCATTCCGGTTCGAAATCCGTAGGGGCGAGACTTGTCTCGCCCAAAATGTCGACTTCGTAATTGTGGGCGACTCAAGAGTCGCCCCTACGACGTGCCTTCAGATTGTGGCATTGCTGTCTTGGTCGTAGCTCTGTGTCCTCTGTGCCTCTGTGGCAAATAAACAATTAACTGCGATTGTCCTGTTTGGCTGCGGCGGACGAATTGAAGCGGCGGCGGCAAACTGCTACAATGAAAGCGTCGTCCGCGGAAGTCTGTGGGCGCGCCATCAGGAGCAGACACGATGGACATCAACCAGCTTGCCAGCATGATCGAGTGGCTCGATGAGCAGCGCCGCCATGATAAAGCCGTCATCAACGCCCTGGAGCAGCGCCTCGAACAGCAATCAGAAGAAGTCGGCGTCGTGCAGCGCCGTGTCAATTCGGTTGAATCGGATCAAGCGAAGATCCGTCAAGAAGCCATGCCGGCGCAGCGCGAACACGATATCATCGACCAATTGCGCGCCGATATGGAACAGATGCTTTCGCAAGCCGAAGCGCGCCGACTAACCGCCGAACGCGAAACAGAAAGACGACTGGAGCTGCAGCGCGAGAACTTCCAGCGGGCTGTGCGCGAATTATCGGGAAAAGCCGAGCGCATCGAACGCCAGCTGGGCAATATCAGCGATCTGCAATCCGAAGGCGACCGCTTGCAGAATGCCATGCGCATCCTGAATCAAGAAATGGAAGACCTGACCAAGCAGCTGGAAGGACCCGACCGACGCCTGGCTTTCCTGGAAGAGCAGCGCCGCTCCGATGCGCGCCGGCTAGCCGAGATCGAAACCGACCTGCCCGAATTCAAGAAATCGGTCGATGGCATCTCGCCCAAGCTGAGCCTGGTCGAAGACTTGACGCGGCGCAATGAAAGGCGCTTGCAAGATATCGGCAACTCCGAACGCGAACGGCGCGAACAAATCCAGCAGTTTATCGACCAGCAGCAGTTGCTATCCCAGCAGCGCGACCAACAGGTGGCTGAGTTGCAGACCCGCTTTGGCAGCCAAGACGACGACTTGCAACGCTATATCGAGCGATTTGAAGTGTGGGCGGGTGCCTATCGTGAAATGAAACGCATCATCGACGATTTCAATCGCATCGGCGACCGGCTGGAACGACGCATTGGCGAAGGCACAGAGCTGCAGCGCCTCAGCGAAGAGCGCTTCCGGCAAGAATGGAACGACTGGCGCGATGACGATCTCAAGCGTTGGAAGCAATTGACTCTGTCCAGCGACGAGGTCTGGCGCAACCACGACCGCGAATTCGCCTCTTTCATCAAGCGCATCGACCGGCTGGAAGCGTCCCTGCCCGGTTTGCGCAGCGATATCGAACGGCTCTGGCAACTGGAACGCGCCCGCGCCGAGCTGTACCGCGAACGATACCAAGCCATGCTGCTGCAATATGATGCGCGACAGGCGGGTGAAATCGCCGAAAATCACCGCAGCAACCTGGACCGAACGGGCGGATAGTCCATGCGCGTCATCGGCACAGCCGGGCATGTCGATCACGGCAAATCGAGCCTTGTCGAGAAGCTGAGCGGCATCAACCCCGACCGCCTCGCCGAAGAGCAAAACCGAGGCCTGACCATCGACCTCGGTTTTGCCTGGGTAGAGCTGCCCAACGGCGAGACCTTGGGCATCGTCGATGTGCCCGGGCACCGCGACTTCATCGAAAACATGCTGGCGGGAGTTGGCGGCATCGATGCTGCGCTGCTGGTTATCGCCGCCGACGAAGGCATCATGCCCCAGACGCGCGAGCATTTGTCCATCCTGCGCTTGCTCGATATCCGCAGCCTCATCGTCGTCATCAGCAAGATCGACCTGATAGACGACGAAGAATGGCTGGAGCTCGTGCAGATGGAGATTGAAGATCTGCTGGCGGAGACCGGCATCGAAAATGCGCCCATCGTGCCGGTCAGCGCGCAGACTGGTGCCGGCATCAAGCGGCTGCTGGACGAGTTGAGCACACTGCTGGCGGAGTTGCCAGCGCGCGGCGAAAGCGGACAGCCTCGCCTGCCTATCGACCGCGTCTTTGTCGTCAGCGGCTTTGGCACAGTCGTAACCGGCACGCTGACGGGCGGTTCGCTTTCGGTCGGAGATACGCTGCTCGTCCAGCCGGGCGAACACAGCGGGCGCGTCCGCGGCTTGCAGAGCTATAAGCGCGATGTGCAAACGGCGCTGCCCGGCAGTCGCGTGGCTGTCAATATCGCCGGCGTCAACAATGCTGAAATCAAACGCGGCGATGTGCTGGCGCGACCAGGCCGATTGCAGCCCACCCTGCTGGCCGACGCGCATTTCACCATGCTCGACGATATTGGGCGCCCGCTGGCGCACAATGCCGAAGTCAAGCTCTTCTGTGGGGCGGCCGAGTCGCTGGCACGGCTGCGGCTGCTGGATGCGGATTCGCTGGCGGCGGGCGAAAGCGGCTGGCTGCAGATTCGGCTGCGCGAACCCCTGCCCTTGACGCGCGGCGACCGCTTTATCCTGCGCATGCCTTCGCCGGCACAGACTATCGGGGGCGGCATCATCGTCAATGCCCAGCCCGGTCGGCGCTACAAACGCATGCAGCCGGGGATTATCGACGAGTTGGAAGCGCGCTTGCACGGCTCAGTTGGCGAACAGCTGGCGATGGCAGCCCGTTCTCGCGGGCCACAAACACTCGCAGACCTGGCGGCGCAGCTGGGCCTTGGCGAAGGGGAAATGAAAGCGGCGCTGGCTGAGGCGTTGGCGGCGGACCTCGTGCGCGATCTGCCGGGCTTGGGAATCTGGTCCAGCGATTCCTGGCGGCGTCTGGTCGAGCGCATCCTCGCCGAATTGAGGCGATTCCACAGCGCGAACCCGCTGCGTCTGGGCATGTCGCGCGCCGAGCTGGGCAGTCGTTTGCTCATCAAGCTGCATCTGCTGGATTCTGTCATCGATGCCGAAGACGACTTCACGATCGAAGGCGGCTTCATCCACCTGCAGACGCATGCCATCCGCTTTAGCAGCGAGCAAGAAGCGCGCATCGACAGCTTGATGAAGAAGCTGGAGGCCGCGCCATTTTCCCCGCCGACGATCGCCGAAATGAACGACCTGGCTGGCGAATCGGTGGTGCGCGCCTTGTTGGACTTGCGGCGTCTGGTGCAGGTCAGCGACAGCATCGCCTTTGCCGCGGGGGACTATGCAGAGCTGGTGGCAGCCATCCGCGCGCAAATTGAGGCGCATGGCGAAATCGACGCGAAAACCCTGCGCGACCAATTCGGCAGCTCGCGAAAATATGCCATTCCCGTGCTAGAGCGCCTGGATGCGCAAGGCATCACACGGCGAATCGGCGATATGCGGGTGCCGGGCACGAACTTCTGACGAGCCACTTAATCAGCCAGTGCCGTCATGAAACCGCCCACAAAGGCATCGCCCAAACCTATGGTGGTGGCATTTTCCGGCTCGACCGCCGCCACCGGCACACAGCAGGCATCTGACCGGCTGGCATTGATTTCATCGGCAAAACGCGCGTTGGCGAGCCTCGGCTGGCATTCTTGCATATCGCGATAATCTGCCAGTTTCCAGCCATCGCCGTGGCAAAAACGCGTTGTCGCCAAAGTCGCGCCCGCGCGCAAAGCCGCATGATATTGTCCCGCTCCGCCACCGTGCGCCAGCGCCCATCGCCCGGTATGCACGACCAGAGTCTTGGCGGCGATTCGTTCGTGCAGCCAGTCCAGCGCCGCCAGAACCGACCGCGCATCGTCCATCGCAATCCGCGCGCCGACCTGTTCTTGCAGCTCGTCCTCGTTCATGCTGTAGACATCCATTCTAATTCCAAGCATCTCCTGCAAGCGCACGCGCAATCTGGCATCGTAATAGCCGCCGTCTTCGCAGAATACGACCGCATCGGCCGGTAGCTTTTCCAGCAGCTCGCACAGGGTCTCCAGGCGCGCATTCAACTGTTCTTCGCTTTGCATGGCGTTGAAGCCGGAAACCAGCAGCGCCCGCGCATCGGTCAGCAGGTCCGCGAAGTCCCTGTTCAAGCGCATGGCGATATTGTCGGCGTTGCAGTGATAGATCAGTCGGTTGGCGGTTGGTGCCACGATGCGGATGTCGTTGGCTTGGATCAAAGCGCCGCGGTCAACCTGCACGATTAAATGCGGATAGTGGCTGTCGCGTGGATTGCTGCAAACCCAGGGGCAGCCCGGCGGCAACAACCGACGCACATCGTCATTCACCGAAACCAGATGCAAAGCGCCGGTGAGTCCGAGCTTGCTCATAGCGATGGCTGCGCGTACCGGTGTGCCGCCCAGCGTGATCTTCTTTTGGAAGCGGCTGGCAAAGCGTTCTATCAACCCGCTGTTCGCGACAAACCGTTCGCCGCCCCGCCCCGCCTTGATTAAGCCCAAAATCGAGACGACCAGATCGCGTTCGCTCTTGATCGTTGCGCGGCAACCCAACTCGGCAGCGCGGATATGCTGCTCTGCTATGAGTTTGTTGAGCGTCTCGGCATGCCAGACGATCTCATAATCGACATTGTTGCCGAAGCCCAGAGCGATGCGCTGGCTCAATACAAGGCTGCTTTTCCGGTCGTGCTGAAGAGGTCGAACTTCTCGCGGCAGACGACTTTCATCGCATCAATGCAAGCCGGATAAATGCTGCTCGGCTCGCGCAGGATGGGGTCGGTCAAGACTTCGCGGCACTTCCGATAAAAGGCGCTCTTCATGTCCGCAGAGATATTGATCTTGTTGATGCCCAGCGCGACCGCTTGCGCGATTTCCGCGTCCGGGTTGCCAGAGCCGCCGTGCAGCACCAGCGGCGTATCGACTTTCGCGCGGATGTCTCGTAGCAGATCCAGGCGGATTTCCGGCTTCATGTCTTTGGGATACAAGCCGTGCGAAGTGCCTATCGCGACCGCCAGGGTATCGACATGGGTGGCATCGATAAATTTCTTGACTTCCTCGGGATTAACAAAGACGACTTCGTCCGCGCCCGCTTCCGCCTCTTCATCCAGCTCGCCGATCGTGCCCAGCTCGCCTTCGACCGAGACATTCACAGTGTGCGCCAGCGCTGTTACTTCGCGGCAGGCGGCGATATTCTGCGCCAGCGGCAATTCCGACGCGTCAATCATCACCGAGGTGAATCCCGCGCAGATGGCGGTCATAATTTGTTCCATTGACGAGCCATGATCCAGATGAACCACCACGGGCACATTGGCATCAGCCGCTTCGACCAGCGCCATCTTGACAAAAGCCGTGCCAACAAAAGCGAGTTCATCGGGATGAATGGCGA
The DNA here is from genome assembly GCA_034423155.1 of Anaerolineae bacterium. Taxonomy (GTDB): domain Bacteria; phylum Chloroflexota; class Anaerolineae; order Aggregatilineales; family Phototrophicaceae; genus UBA6055. The sequence goes on from DAOUJB010000059.1 coordinate 6,586, forward strand.
TGATGACGGGCGCGTTCGCTGCTTCTGCGGCTTCGATCGCGCCTTTTAACAACATGCTGCTGCTGATGTTGAAGGCGGGCACGGCGAAATTGTGGGCGCGGGCAACAGCGAGCAAGTCTTTCATATTGAGTAGCATAGCAGGGTGTTTTCCTCAAGCAGTGGTCAAATGGCAACTCAGCCTTTGATGGAACCAGCCGACATGCCGGCGATGAAGTAGCGCTGGAAGAGCAGGAACAAGATCAGCACGGGCAGCGATCCCAACACGCTCAGCGCCATCATTTGATTCCATTCAAAAGAATGCTGTCCCATCAGCAAGTGTATGCCAATCGGCACAGTACGCATATCGTTGGTGCGAGTCAAGGTCAGCGCAAACAAGAATTCGTTCCAGGCCAGCATAAAAGTATAGACGCCCACAGAGACGATGCCCGGCAAGGATATCGGCACCAGAATGCGCCAGAGCGTTACGAAGCTGCCACCGCCGTCGATCATCACCGCCTCGTCCAGATCGCGCGGCAGCGTATTGAAATAGCCGGTCATCATGATGATGGCATACGACAGCGTGAAGACCATATAGGTCAGCACCAGCGCCGTATACGAATTGTATATACCCAGCCAGACGATCAGCCCGAAATAGGGGATCATCAGCGTGATCGGCGGCACGGATTGCACACCGATGATGACCAGGGTCAAGAAGCGCTTGAAGCGGAAGTCGTAGCGGCTGAAGCTGTAGCCGGCCAGGATGCTCGTGACGACAGTGCAGATGGTCACCAAGATCGCCACCAGGTAGCTGTTGAAGAAAAAGCGCAATTGTCCTGGATCGCCCAGCACAGCCAGGTAGGCATCGAACGAAAACGAGCGGTCGATCAAGGCCGGCGGATAGGCAAAGATCTCCAGATTGGACTTGAATGACGAAGCGACCATCCACAGCACAGGTAAGCCAGCGAAACATGCGCCGAGGATCAGCGCGATCCAGGTCAAGATCTTCGCTCTGCGGATCTGCGCGCGGCTGCCAACCATCTTAGCCGTCCGCCATGCGCTGATTGCGCACATAAAAGATGCCGACGAAGGTGCAAATCGCCAGGATGATCATCGCCAGGGTCGAAGCGATCGAATATTCATAAGAACTGAAAGCCGCCTTGTAGGTGTAGGTGCTCAATACCTCCGTAGAGCGCATGGGTCCGCCGCCGGTGGTCATCCATATCAGCGTGAATTGGTGTATCGTCCAAATGAAATCCAGCAGCGCCAGGCTGACGATAATCGGCTTCAGCTGCGGCAAAGTGATGAATCGGAAAAGCTGCCAACTGTTGCCGCCATCGACTCGGCCCGCCTCGTACAAGTCGTCGGGGATGCCCTGCAAGCCCGCCAGGAAACTGACCATGTAGAAGGGATAACCCGCCCAGATATTGATGAATGTGACGGCATTCAGCGCCAGATCACGATCCGACAGCCACTCCAGTTTCTCCTGGATGAAGCCCAGCTCGAGAAGCACAAAGTTGATGACGCCGTGCGGATTCAGCAACAGCCGCCACAAAATAGCGATGATAGATGCCGTGAAAACCCAGGGCAGGATATAAATGACGCGGAAGAAGGCTTTGGTCTTGTTGCCGATCAAGCGCGTATTCAGCAGCAGCGCGAAAGACAAGCCGATGATGAAGTGCACGATCACGCTGACAATCGCGAAGTAGAGGGTATTGCTGAGCGCGCCGCGGAACTTGCGGTTGGTCAGCACTTCTTCGTAATTGTCCAGACCAACAAAGACCGGCGGATTCTGATTGACAATGACATTGTCGACCAGGGAATAGAGGAAGACCGTCACGATAGGCACGATGGTCAGCGCCGCCAGCAAAGCCAGGGTCGGCGAAAGGTAGGCGTAGGGCAGAAATCTGCGCTTCCGCTTCTCCCACCCTCGATCGCCAGATTCAATGATTGCCTGTGCCTGTGACATGTCCTTGCCTGCCCCCATCCCCCAGCCCCTTCCCCCACGAGGAAGGAAGGGAAATACGCTTGACAACTAAGTCCCTCCCTCTATATGGGGGAGGGATTTAGGGTGGGGGATGGTTCCTCCTACTCGAAAATCGCTTCCCACTCTTCTTGCGCGATTTCCAGGAATTCATCCAGGTCGATATCGCCTTCCAGATAGAATTGGAAGGGCTCGTCGAATTGCCGCATCAACTCTTCTGCAGCCGGCAGCCCGGTGAACTCATTCGCCAGGTAGCCTTCCTGGAAGATGGCGAAAGCCGTCTCGAAGAGCGGATCGGTGGTGATGAAGTCCGGCGTCGCGTTGACATTGCCCGGGAAGGCATTTGCTATGGATGTCAGCTTGGAGTTGCCGTCAACGCTGACCAGGAATTCGATCAGCTTCCAGGCTTCGGCTGTGTGTTCGGTGTTGGCGCCGATGCCGATGCCCCAAGAAGCATAGGGAAGGCCGCGCGGTCCATCGTAGCCCTCAGCAGCCGGCAGCGCGGAGATGTCGAAGTTCAGGTCTGGGTTGCGCTCACGAATCAGGGTGAAGTGAGCCAGCGTGTTGATGATCATGGCCACGCGCTCGTTGACGAATTCTTCGACCTTTTCATTCTCCTTCATGGAGAAGGAACCCGGCGCTACCACGCCCGCATCGTGCAGGCTCTTGATGTATTCCATCGTGTCCGCCAGCGCTTCGTTGCCAGCCAGGTTGGGCTGCCCCATATCGTCAAGCATGCTGCCGCCGCTCGCCCAGAGCCAGGACATGGTGTCGTTCTGGATGCCGTTGGGCTGCTCCAGCGAAAGTGGTTGCGCCCAGCCATAGACATTGTTGTCGGGGTCGGTGAGGGCAACTGCCGCCGCGGCGAATTCTGCGCGGGTCGAGGGCGGGTCGATGCCAGCTGCTGCCAGCATGTCGAGATTGACGAATACCGGATAGATGAAGTTGGCGATGGGGATCATGTAGGTCTCCCCGGCCAGCTGAATCTGCGCGGCCAACTCGCTGTCGTCATAGCCGGCTTCCATCATGACCGCCGACAGACTGGCAAGCGCGCCCTGCTTCCACAAGACATTCACCCATGCGCCATCCAAGCCGACGACATCAGCCATCGTGCCCGTCGCCGCGCTGGCGATGATCTGGTCTTTTGTCGTCAGGTACGGTCCGCTGATCGTCTCGACCTTGATGCCCGGATTGGCCGCTTCAAATTCGTCCAACAAGGCACGGAATGCGCCTTCGGGCAGTTCCGGCTCCCACCATTGCTGGAATTCCAGCGTGACATCTTGGGCGGATGCCGCGCCGCCTGCCACCAGCAGCAAGATCATCAATACAGCAAGCAGATAGCGTTTCATTTTTCGATTCTCCTCAGTCTTTTTGTGCGTCATTATCGAAGATACGCGAGGCAAGACTCGCCCCGCAACTTACAGCGAGAGTCGTGGCATAGGCAGTCCTTTCGGCAGGGAGCTAATGCGCCAACAGCCAACCCGCCGCGCATGCAACTGCGAGAATCGCTGCGGCACAGCGTCAAATGGTTGGATAATACGGGAAAGAAGCGGCGAGTCCAACAAAAGCTTTTTCCATAATGACCTTACTATGGCGGGATTGGAACACAGCTGGGCGGGCATGTCAAACGATTTCGCACAATTCGGCGCAATCGGCGATTCGCACAGGCATTTCCATATTACAATATGATTGACGAAGGAGAGGCGATGCCATCCATTCGCGAGTCGCTGGAATATAACGAACAATCGACGCTCGCACCTTATGCGCTGACTTCATTGCGTTCGCGGGGACGCACCCATGCCGAGCCGCCAGCGAGCGCCCGCACGGCTTTCCAGCGCGACCGCGACCGCATCGTTCACGCCGCCGCCTTCCGCAGCCTGCAATACAAGACACAAGTTTTTGTTAATGATGTCGGCGATTATTTTCGCACGCGCCTGACTCATACGCTGGAAGTCGCGCAGATCGGTCGGACTTTGGCGCGGGCACTGGGCGCGAATGAAGATTTGGTAGAAGCCATCTGCTTGGCGCACGATCTGGGGCACCCGCCTTTTGGACACACGGGCGAGGCAGCCCTGAATGACTTATTGGACAATCATGGCGGTTTTGACCATAATGTGCAGAGCTTTCGTGTAGTGACCGAGCTGGAGAATCGCTATCCGGGTTGGCGGGGCCTCAACTTGACGCTGGAGACATTGGAAGGCATCGCCCAGCACGATCCCAGACGCAACTTGAGCATCTTCCCAGAGATCGATTGCGACGCGGGACCGAGCCTGGAGGCGCAGATCGCCAATATCGCGGATGACCTCGCCTACAACGCCCACGACCTGGACGATGGCTTGCAAGCAGGTTTGATCGCGCCCGTAGATTGTGCCGAATTGACCATGTGGCGCATGGCAGTCCGGCGCATTGGCTGGCGGCCTGGTCAGCTGGACGATCTGGCGCGTCATCAGCTAATCCGCGAATTGGTGGGCATGCTGGTCGCCGATGTGCTGCAAGAGACATTTGATCAGATCGTTGCCTTGCGGCCGCGCTGCCCGCTCGAGGTTCAGCGCCACCAGCAGCTCATCGTCCGCTTCAGCGAGGGCATGCGTGAGCCTTTCTGGCAGTTAAGAGCCTTCTTGATGGAGCGACTCTATCGACATCCGCATATCCTGTGCATGCAAGAGCGGGCAGGCCAGGTCATCCGAGCGCTGTATATGGCTTGGCGAAGCGACCCGCGCCGTTTGCCCGCCGAACTGCGCCAGTTTGCGCGAGACGAAGCGCAGCCGCGTCAGATCGCCGATGCCATTGCCAGCATGAGCGACCGCAGCGCCCTGCAGTTGGTCCAGCAGGTTGCGCCAAGTCGCGCGGAGCACAGGAGTTGACGAACATGCCCGGCGAAACTTTACTGAATCAGCGCTATGAATTGGTCGCCCAGCAAGGCTCTGGGGGCATGTCTGTGATCTATCGCGCCCTCGATCGTTCGCTGGGACGCATCGTTGCCATCAAGATTCTGCGCCCCAACTTGACCAAAGACCCGGCTTTCCTGGCCAAATTTCAGCAAGAAGCGCGCAGCATCGCCAAAATGGCGCACCCCAATATCGTGACCGTGCACGATGTCGGCAACGATGGCGCGACTTATTACATCGTCATGGAAATGATCTCGGGCAGCGACCTCAAAAAGATCATCAAGCAGCGTGGTGCCTTGCCCCTCGACCGAGCGCTGGATTATGCGATTCAGCTGTGCGCCGGGCTGGGTTTCGCCCATCGCTCACAATTGGTGCACGCCGATGTCAAACCACAGAATGTGCTCATCAATCGCGAAGATGTGGTCAAGGTTACCGACTTCGGTATCGCCCAAGCGTATACGGATACCATGCCGCAAACGCGCAGCAAGGTAGTCTGGGGCAGTCCACATTACTTCGCGCCCGAGCAAGCGCTAGGCGAAAAACCTTCGCCTGCTTCGGATGTCTATTCAATCGGCATCGTCTTGTTCGAGATGTTTACCGGCCGCCTGCCCTATATCGGCACTTCGCAACGCGAGTTGGCGCTGGCTCATTTGAAGGCGGAAGTCCCGCGCGCCAGCGACATCAACCCAGACCTGCCCGCCGAGTTGAGCCGCGTCATCTTCAAAGTGATGAGCAAGCGTCCTAACGATCGCTATCAGCACGCCGACCAACTGGGGCAGATCCTCAGCCAAATTCGCGACCGCGGCCGAGCGAGTGTGCTACAGGCCGCGCCTCCGCCACAGCCTGAAGCCGAAAACCCGCGCCAGCCCGCCATTCCCGCGCCGGCCCCTGCGCGAACCCCGCCGACGCCGACCATCCCCAGCCCGCCAGCGCCCTTCTTTCATACCGACGGCAGCATCAATTTGGATACCACCGGCGGCTACACGGGACCATTTGTGCCCCAGCGTCAGGCGCGCGAGGGTGGTGCCGATATCGTTACGATTGCGCTGGTTTTGTTGGCTTTCCTGGCCGTAGCTGGCTTGCTGCCACTCTACATTGTTTGGGTCTTGCCACTTCTCTAGCTGTCAGGCGCGGCTGAATTCGGCGGATAGTTGCTCGCTGGTGATATGCACCAGGGTCTTGTTGCCGCTGGGCGCGCTATGCGGCTCTGGGCAGCGTTCCAGCTCGGCAATCAGCCGGCGCATATCTTCTATTGGCAAGATCTGCCCGCGCTTTGTGGCCGCCGCCGCCGCCAGGGCCAGCACCGCACAGTGAATGCTTTGCTCGCTGCTGCGCAAGCTATGCAAGATCTGCGCGACGACATCGCCGGGCGCTCGACCACCGAGCATGTCTGGCAGCGATCGCGCCAGATAGGTGTTGGGACCGAAAACCTCAAGATCAAAGCCCAACTGGGCGAAAATCTCCGCCGTGTCTGCGAGCAGCGCCGCGTCTTCGGGCGCCAGCACAAAGCTCTGGCTTTCGGCAGTTGGCTGGCTGGGCACGCCGCCATTGCCCAGGTTTTGCTGCAGATGCTGATAGAGCAGGCGTTCGTGCGCGGCATTTTGATCGACCAGGTACAAGCCAGCCGGTCCTTCGGCGATGATGTAGGCGGCACCGGCTTGTCCCAATACGCGCAGGGGCGGCAAAGTGCGCGGATGCAAAGGCGCTGCGGCTCGCTCGGGGATGCTTTCGTGTGGATAGCTTTCAAATGGCTCATCCGCCAGCGCATGGCGCCAACTGACATCGCGGCGCGGGAGCTGCCTGTCTGTGCCATCGACGCGCTGGGCAGCCCAGTTTTCGATATCGGGCGCATTTTCGGCTGCATCTTGCAATGCCGCCCGCACGGCACGTTGCACAGCGCGAAACACAAGCTGCTGGTCGCGGAAGCGCACTTCGGCTTTGGTCGGATGCACATTGACATCCACGAAATCGGGCGGCACAGACAACATTAGCGCCGCCAGCGGATAAGCGCCCGCCCCCAGCAACCCATCATAAGCCTGTGTCACGGCGTGCGTCAGCGTGCTGTCTTGCACGGCGCGACCGTTGACGAAGAAGATGATGCGGTCGCGGCTGGCGCGGTGAAGCTGGGGCAGCGATGCATAGCCGCAAACGCCGACCCCCACGCGTCCCATACGGGGGATTTCGTCGGCTTGCACAGGCAGCATGTGCTTGAATTCTTTCAGGCCAAAGACACGCGCCACCACATCGGCCAGTCGCCCGCTGCCCGATGAGCGAAAGCGTTCGCGTCCCTCATTCAACAAGGCAAAGGCGATCTGCGGATAAGCCAGGGCATAGCGAGCGACTATCCAATAAATGTGGCGCTTTTCGGTATTGTCGGTTTTCAGGAACTTCAAACGGGCTGGCGTATTGAAAAAAAGATTCTCAATCGTGATGACGCTGCCGGCTGCCGCGCCCACTGGTTGCCGCCGACTCATGACACCCGCATTCAACTGCATTCGCAAGCCCATTTTCTCTGCGCGGTGGCGGGTGACGATCGTGGCCTGGCTGACGGCGGCGATGCTGGCGAGCGCTTCGCCACGAAAACCCAGCGTGCGAATGGCTGTCAACTCATCAGCTAGGCGCAACTTGCTGGTGGCGTGCCGCTTGAAGGCCAGCTCGATTTCGTTGCGGCGGATGCCCGTGCCATTGTCGCTGACGCGCAGCAGCTTGCGACCGCCGGACTCTGTTTCGATATGGATGGCTGTTGCGGCTGCATCTATAGCGTTTTCGATCAACTCTTTGACCGCCGAAGCGGGACGTTCAATCGCTTCGCCAGCAGCGATTCGATCGACAACTTCATCGGCGAGTATGGCTATGGACATGGGCGAGCAATCGCATCTATTTCGCGCGCAACCGAGGCTAGTATAACGCACAGTCAGGCTCGCGGGTATGCTGTGCGCGCCAATCGCAGCAAAAGCCCGTTTCTCGCCACACTGGCGCAGAAGCGAAACCAAAAAAGTACGGCAACAATCAATTGGAATCGTGTAAGGCTTGTCCGATAATTCACGAATTCGCGCCCGACTCCGGGTCTACCCTCCCTGATGCTTCGGGGGAGCGGGGCAGACTGATGCGCAATCATGCCAAATTCGCGCAATTCGCTTGACAATGAACGGCCTATGGTATACCCTGAGACTATTGTGAATATCACCGTTGCCGATATGATTCAGTACTCCATAT